>JBHHXS010000211.1:0-6311 GCA_046757145.1 Phycisphaerae bacterium
CCCACGGCGACCTGGCACGGAATAGACAACGACCCCGGGCCTGTCTCGCTGCTGGACAACAACTGGGCGAGGCTGGTGCTGGGGGATGAGCTTGCGGCGCGCGGCGGGCTCCAGGCCGGCGCCACGGTGGCACACCTGGCCTTCTATCTAGCTGTCTACATGGGGTGCGATCCGATCATCTTCGTAGGCCAGGACCTGGCGTTCACAGGACATGTCTTCTACGTGCCCGGGGTCGAGATCCACAAAAGCTGGCGAGGCGAGATCAACCGCTTTAACACGATGGAGCAGAAAGAGTGGGATCGCATCGTCAGGAACAGGCCAATACTTCAGCGCGTGCCCGGCGTTGACGGAGGTGAGCTCTACACCGACGACCTTCTACTGACCTATCTGGAACAGTTCGAGACGGATATCGCCGCAGTGCCCCGACTGGTCATAAACGCCACTCAGGGCGGGGCGCGAATGCGGGGAACGGAAGCAATGACCCTGCGCGATGCAGCCGACCGGTTCTGCAGCCGTAGCATCGACCCGCAACGATTCGCCTACCGCAAGGCTGTCACCTGGCGGAGCCCGGCCAAGCTGAAGGCGACAATGCACCAGCTCAAGGAACGCATCAAGGAGTTCGATGAGGTGGTTGAGGTTTGCGGTGAACTGCTGGATCTGCTCGAGGAACTGAAAGGGCTCACGGGCGATCCGGATCGTTTCAACAAGCGCCTTATCCGCGTTGACGAGCTGCGCACCAAAGTCCACCAAGAGGGCCGGGGGTATCAGATTGTCAATGCCGCCACCCAACTCGCCGACTTCCGACGCTTTCGCGCGGATCGCCGCATCGGCGCCGAACAGCTTGAGGATGTCGAACGCGCAAAACGCCAGATTGACCGCGACGTCGAGTTCGTCACCGGCGTGCGCGACGGCGCACTTGAGGTCAAACCGATGCTGATCGCAGCCGTCGAGCGCGTCGAGGCAGCGATTGAATGACTATGGCAGTGGTTGCGACCATCCTTGCCGATCTCGACACGAGCCCCATAGGCACGCGGAGCAGGCTTGCCGACGAGATTGGGGGAGTCACCGTGCTCCGCCGTACGGTAGAACGTGTCCGCCTGGCTAAGCGCATCGAAGCGGTCTACGTGTTTTGCCCCCCTGAACAAACGGCGCGGTGCTCGGGGATGCTCCTGGGGATGGGGGCCTATATCAAAGCCAACGACATGGCGCCGGCGTCGTGGCAGCTGCTCGCTCGGAGCGCCCGCAAGTGGTCGCTGGACGGTTGGCGTGGGGGCATCGGCGGTACCACTTGTTTCGACGAGTACACGGACTGCCGTGTCCTGAGCGCCCTTGTAAAAGAGACCGGCGCTAAACACGTGCTGAGCGTGCCGCCCGCAGCACCGCTTCTCCATCCAGCGACCGCCGACGCCATGATTCGTCACCATGAGACGGCAGAGCATGCCATGGGTGTGACATTCAGCCAGGCACCACCGGGCATTGCTGGAGTAGTGCTCGAGGCGGGCTTCCTACAAGAGTTGGCCGAAATGAACATTCCGCTCGGATGGGCGTTCGCCTATCAGCCTGACAACCCGCGCAAGGACCTGGTCTTTCAGCCCTGCTGCGTGGAGATCCCTGCCGTGCTTCGCCACTCATCCGGGCGGCTGATTGCCGATACCGATCGCTCCTTCAAAACCGTGACCGACATCCTCCGCGGCGAGCGCCATGGCGTGTCGGTGGTCGAGCCGGCCGCAACGCGCCATGCTGATCACGACGTTGACGAGAAGCGCACGCCAAGCGAATCAGGCGCCGCAGCTTGCGATCCTGAACAGGGCCCCTCTCCCGCACCTGAAGAGATGGACCTTGCCGCGATCGGCGCTTGGCTAAGCGCGCTGGAGTCGACCCCGACGCAGCGATTGCCGCGGGAGGTTGAGATAGAGTTGACCACCGACGATCCCTATCCGAATTCCTTGCTCAGGCCGCGCGGGAGCCGCGTGCCGCGTCGCGGACCGATCGATTCGAGCGTTGTGGCAGGTGTCGCGGCGGAGATGTCGTCTTTCGACGATGCACTTATCGTTTTGGGCGGCTTCGGAGATCCGCTCCGCCATTCCCGGTTGGCTGAGATACTGCAGACTATACGTTCAGCCCCACCTTCGGGGCGCCGCGTTTACGGCCTGGCAGTCCGCTCCAGCGCAGTCGACCTTACTGACGAGGTGATCGAAGCTCTAATCGTTCATGAGGTGGACGTGATCAACGTCATGCTCGACGCCCTGACGCCTGAACTGTATGGTAGGCTCCAATCGCCGGATGACCCCGCTGCCGCAAAACTGGAGAACGTCTTGTCCGGCCTTAATCTGGTCGGGCAGCTCCGCGCCAAGCACAAGGCCGTCAAACCGATCATCCTGCCGGAGATAACAAAATGCCGGGACAACATCCACGAAATGGACGAGTTCTACGACGGTTGGATCCGCCGCATCGGAGCGGCAACGATCACCGGGCACAGTCACTATGCAGGCCAGTGCGAGGACCGCAGCGTGATCCGCATGGCTCCCGCGAAGCGCTGCGCATGCCGGAGAATTCAGTCCCGCTGCCTGGTCCTTGCCGACGCAAGCGTCGTGCTATGCGACCAGGACTACAAAGGCCTCCATCCGGCCGGTTCTCTGCACGAGCAGTCGCTGGAGGAGATCTGGCAGGGCGCAGCGTTTGAGCGTGTCCGCCGGGCACACTACGGCGGGCAATTCGATCCGACGCCTCTCTGCGCCGCCTGCGACGAGTGGCATAGGCCGTAGGGGACCAAACCACGCCGCGCGTCGCCGTGGACTACAGCGGCCTGCGGATGTACCTTCCACACACGGTACGAGGGTATGCATTCTATGGGTAGGGCGATGGCCGTTGTAACCAGGTCGTTATGTCTGGCAGTAGCTTTCGGATGTTTTGTCTCCCATGCCCTTGGGCAAACAGGCGATTCGCTGGATCAAGCACTGGCACGCGTCGGGCTTAAGCGCGCCGACCTGGGCTGGAAACCCAAGGGCTGGTGGCCCCGATTCCCTGCCAACGTGCCCTACAAACTGTGGGCATTCGACTCATTGTTCGACGAACCGCTCGACACCATAACCTATGCTCGGGCACTGGCTGAGGCTGCCAAAGAGCACCTTGAGGCCGATGCCTTGAACATCCCACATGAGCGTGGCACGACGGCCTTATACCACGCCGTGCATCGACTCGGAATCGACCCGAAATTCGGCGGGCTGCGAGGGTACAGTGCCAACCTCCGTGACGATGAGCTGCCGCTCGACGAGGCGATCCTTGCCCTGTATCGCGCCGCCGATCGCACCACAAGCGCCTATACGTTCTCCATGGAGCTGCCATACCCGAAGTTGGCCGAGGAGCTCGCCGAGCGCGTGAGGGTGATTCCGCCGAAGGCGCAGCTGGTGATCGGCCGGTTGGTCGCCAACATCATCGATGCTCACCGCTGGACCTTACTGGCATTCCGCAACACACCAGCCGACCAACGTGCAGCGGTGGCCCGCCGTTTCAATCTCGGCGAGGAGCAGGTCGACGCCTTCGACTACTGCCCCGAGGTCGACGACGTCGCCAGGACGTGGGACGAAGCCAGTCTATGGTACGCCGGCCAGAAGTGTGTCCAGGCACTTGACGACGCGCGCTTGGCACTTGCGCGGTGCGATGGACCAACGCATTTCGCGTTTGACTGGGAGACGCCTTGGGGATGGATACGCGTTCGCGGCAAGGGAAATGACGTGATCGACGGGACCGACGCCCTGCTCATCGTGGACTTGGGCGGAGATGATCATTACACAGGCCCGGTCGCAGCATCAACCGCGCACAGAAGCATAGGGTTGCTTCTCGACTGCGCCGGCAACGATCGGTACCAGGCGACCGGCCCCGCTCAGGGAGCGGGAGTGTGCGGTATCGGAGTTCTTCTCGATGCCGCGGGTGACGACACGTATGAGGCTTCGCGCTACGCCCAGGGCGTCGGGCAATTCGGCCTGGGCGTCTGTGCCGACCTGAGCGGTGACGACCACTATTTCGTCAAGTTCAGCGGACAGGGGTGCGGCTACTTCGGAATCGGAATGCTCCTCGACTGCGCCGGCGGCGATCGATACAAGCTGCATGCCGACGGGCAGGGGCTCGGTGGCGTCGGCGGGGTCGGCGTGCTTGCCGATCGTAGCGGCGACGATCTGTATGAGGCTGTACGCGATGCGAAGATCACGGGCAGACCCTCGTACCATTCGCCGCGGGAGGATATCTCAGTGAGCAACGCCCAGGGCTGCGCCATCGGCAGACGTGGAGACGGAGCTGACGGACATTCCTGGGCGGGGGGGCTCGGACTGCTGCTTGATAGCGAGGGGAACGACAAATACACCTCAGGCAATTGGACCATGGGCACAGGCTACTGGTTCGGCGTCGGCATCCTGCATGACGGCGGAGGCGACGACGAGTACCGCGGGGTGTGCTACTCGCAGGGAACCGGTGCCCACTTTTGCATTGGGGCGTTGATCGACGAAGACGGCGACGACCTCCACAAAGCCGAGGCGACCGCCAACATGTCCGTCGCGTGGGGGCACGACTTCACCGTCGCCTTGCTCGTGAACATCGGGGGCGATGACAAGTACGATGTCCGAGGCAACGGCTTGAGCTACTCCATCAACCGCAGCCTGACCGCCTTGATTGACGTCGGAGGCAACGACAGCTACACGGGAAAGGGCGGGAATCGCCCCGGAACGGCGCTGTTCGACAAACGTTTCCGTCCCCGCGGCAACGTAAGCGATTACTTCGCCGATACCACTTCCCTCGGGTTATTCCTCGATGTAGGCGGGCACGACACCTACCATACGCATGAAGCAACGTCAGGCGAGGCCGCCAACGAACTCGCGCACCTGCCCGTGTTCGGGGGAGCCGACAACGACGTGTGGATTGACGGCCGCGACTCCGACAATGTGAAAGTACGCAACTTCAGCATCGGGATGGACCTGCCCGACGGCGCCGTGTCCTTCCGCCCGCGAGCCGAGAAAACACCCTCCGAACAACGCTGAACGGGCCTCCGCGACTTCACGCCGTCTTTTCGAGCCGGAAGCGCGACCGACCGGTGCACCAACCGTGTTGCTGCGCTTGGGGTGCACATCCATTGCGCCGGAATGGGCACAGTGAGTCACTCCGACGGTTCCGACTCTTCGCGTAACCAGGAGGGAAGCTCGCCGCGCTCACGCAACACCGCCTCGACCCACCTGAGCACCTCGGCGACAGCCTCGAACAGGTCCTCGGGGATCAGGTCGTTCACCTCGAGTTCATGCAGGGCATGTGCTAGTGGAACGTTGCGGATCACCGGAATGCCTGCCTCGTTGGCGATCTCCTTGATCTTCTGGGCAAGGAAGCCTCGTCCCTTGCCGAGGAGTCTCGGGACATCTTCGTCCCCAGGGTCATATCGTAGAGCACAGGCGATGTGTGTCGGGTTGGTGACCACAACGTCAGCCTGTCGGACATCCTGGAGCATGCTGCTCGTGGCGATTTCCTCGTGGGTGCGCTGCCTGGCAGCCTTGTGAGACGGGTCGCCCTCCTGTTCCTTGTACTCCCGTTTGATCTCCTCCTTCGTCATGCGCTGATTGCGCATGAACTGCCATCGCTGGTAGATGAGGTCGAGTACGGACAACGCCAAGAAGAACACCACAACGCGGATCACACATCGGGTAAGCACCCGACCCATAAGCATCAGCACCGCCATCGGTGGCTGCATCCCGACCAGAGCGATTTCCCGGAACTCGCTGTGCATCACCTGCCAGCAGAGCAACCCGACGATCGTGACCTTGAACACCCCCTTCATCAGCTCGACATAGGGAGGCAGGGAGAAGAACATGCGTTTAATACCCGCGATCGGATTGAGCTTCTCCATCTTAGGTTTGAGCGGCTCGAAGGTGACGAGAGGTCCGATCTGCACCAGCAGCACAAGGGCGGCAATGCCGCAAGCCAGAACGAGGACCGGAGCCAGTACCAGTGCCGCCCGATAGCAACTGGTGGAAAACGTGGTAAGCAGAAGGTCACTCGTAAGATTGGGCGCAGATGCCTTGCCGAACGCGACCTCAGCCAGCGCGCGGAACTCCGCCCCGATCGATTCAGCTTGATATGCTACCACGGCCGTCGCCACGGCGAGAATGAGACTCGACGTCAGATCACGGGACAGTGCCACCTCGCCGCGTTTGCGCGCCTCGCGCAGCTTATGCGGCGTTGGGGCCTCCGTCTTTTCTTGTGAGGGCTCAGCCATGAATCAGTCTGATCAGCTCCTGCAGACTCCGCACGAACGCCGATCGCAAGATATCGAA
>JBHHXS010000212.1:0-6301 GCA_046757145.1 Phycisphaerae bacterium
CCGCCGGCTTCTTCGCGAGCACGCGCTGCGTGAGAGCCGACAGCTCGGGCGGGAGGCGCATGCCCCCGCGCTTGCTTTTGGGCGCGGATGTACGGCGTTGGATCGCGCCATGATTTATGTTTGATGCGGCAAATGATCTCGTGATTGGGTTTTGAGCGGACGAAAGTATGGGACGTTACATAGGGCCGGTTTGCCGACAGTGTCGCAGGGAAGGCGTCAAGCTGATGCTCAAGGGGGCTCGTTGCGAGACCGCCAAGTGCGCTATGGAGCGCCAATGGCGTAGCCGTCCACCCGGCATGCATACCTGGCGTCGCCGCCGGGCGAGCGGCGACTACGCGGTTCGCCTTCGAGAGAAGCAGAAGGTCAAGCGGTATTACGGTGTTCTCGATCGCCAATTCCTGATTTACTTCAGGATGGCTGAGCGATCGCGCGGCAACACCGGTGAAACGCTTCTGGCACTACTGGAGCGTCGTCTTGACAACGTCGTATGGAAGCTGGGGTTTGCTCCGTCGCATCGGGCGGCTCGAACCGCTATCGCGCACGGACATATCTATGTAAACGGCCGTCGGGTGAATCGCCCCAGCTACCTTGCCAGCCAGGGCGACCGTATCAGCGTCAAGCCCGGAGAGCGCAGTCGCAAGTTCATACGCCAGACGTTGGGGGATGGCGGGCCTTCGGTGCAGCCGTGGCTTGAGCTGGATGCATCGAATCTTGAGGGCACGGTGGTTGCGATGCCGACTCGCGAGGACGTGCAGATTCCGGTCGAGGAGCAACTGATCATTGAGATGTGTAGTCGCTAGCGTTCCAGGGTTTTGGGCCATTTCGGGCTCGCGGCAGGCGTGTCCGGATGGTTGCAGTTGGAGGTGATCCCGATGCGCATGATGTGGCGAGGACTGGAGTTACCCGGGCGTGTCTCCCTCGACAGGGAGACGAGCGACGACTCGTACGGCCGGTTCACAATCGAGCCCTTTGAGCAGGGATTCGGCACCACGATCGGAAACTCACTGCGGCGGGTGCTGTTGTCGAGTCTGGAAGGGGCGGCGATAACCTCCGTCAAGATTGAGGGGGTGTCACACGAGTTCGCATGCATTGACGGAGTCATCGAGGACGTCACCGATATTCTGCTGAACATCAAGGGCATTGTGGTGCGCTACGACGGCGAGGAGCCGACGACGATGTCACTGGCGCGAGATGAAGCGGGTGAGGTGCGTGCCGGTGACATCACGTGCGGTCCGTCGCTGGAAATCGTCAACCCTGATCACCTTATCGCCACGCTCACGGTTGACGTCCCTTTCCACGCGGAATTCAGGGTCGCTCGCGGGCGTGGATACGCGACCGCAGTGGACAACAGGAGTCCGGAACAAGAGCTCGGCATCATACCGGTCGATTCCATATTCGCCCCGGTCATTCGAGTGCGGTACACGACAGAGGCGATGCGTGTGGGGCAGCGTACCAACTATGATCGTCTGATCCTGGAGGTCTGGACGAACGGATCGGTACGACCGGAGGACGCTCTCGTCGAAGCTGCGCTGATACTCCGCAAGCATCTCAATCCGTTTGTGATGTACCACGATATTGGTGAGGAGACGGTCGCACACGCGCGGCACGTGCCGGTCGAGGTGAGTCCCAGCGGGGATGCCGCAAGGGACGAGTTCCTCGACAAGCCCCTTACCGTGCTCAACCTGTCCGTCCGCGCAAGCAACTGCCTGGAGGCAGCCAAGGTGCACACCCTGCGGGAACTTGTCACCCTCACCGAGGGTGACCTACTCCGCTTCCGGAGCTTCGGGAAGACCTCGTTGCACGAAGTGCACCGTAAGCTTGCGGATGTCGGCCTGACGCTCGGAATGAAGCTTGACGACGCGACGTCCGTTGGGGGCGCAGGACCCGAACAGAATGCTTCCGCCGCTGATACGCCAGTCGAGCAGAGCGCGGAGATGGAGGCCTACCCCGGCACAGCTCCCGACACGTCGGGCCGTGCATCGTCGGGGTCTGCGGCGCCCTCTTCGGACGAATCCGACGCAGCGGGGAGGCGCGACGGGGCGTCACCGCTCGGGGATTCTGACCACACCACACGTGTGTCCACGTTCGGAGACTAGACTTCTCGGCAGGATCAACCTGAAAGCAGGATACAACAATGCGACACCGCCTACACCACCGAAAGCTTAACCGAACTGCGGAGCACCGCGCAGCACTGCGGCGCAACATGGCACAAAGTCTTATAGAGCACAACCGTATTACTACGACTACAGCAAAGGCGAAGGACCTGCGACCGTTCGTCGAGCGCCTGGTGACGTTGGCTGTCAAAGTGCGCCGAACCACGCATGCCGGTGACATGGCGGCAGCCCTTCGAGCCCGCCGGGCGATTCACCGCCTGCTGGGCGATCGCGCGATCATCCCTGCGGATCACCGCTCCACTTACGATAGCATGTCAGATTCCGCCCGGCTTAAGAGGCTGAGGATGGTCAGCGGGCGACGGCACCGTACGGGTGATCCCAAGGGGCGCCTTGCGTTCACTGCCGAGTCCGTGGTACATCGCCTGGTCGACACCATCGCGCCGCGCTATCTGGATCGTCCGGGAGGATATACCAGGCTTGTCCGTTTGGCGGACCGTCGCCTAGGCGACAAATCTACCTTGGCTATGCTCCAACTGGTGGGGGACGAAGAGGCCCCTACCTCACTTACGAAGCCCCGAAAATCGGCGCGCAGGCGGCGCGCCGACGCGCGGTATGCAATGGCGATTGCAGCGTCAAAGAGCTGGACCGGGAAGCAGCAGCCGGACGCTTCTACTAACGTCGCTGAGTCTGGGCCTGAACCACCCGACGTGGACACGATGGCTGACGAAAGCGATTGAGTAACGCCCGTGTTTCACTCGCGCTGCCTGACGTCACCCGCCCTGAGGCGCCGAGGTCAGGTCTGCATAGTGGCCGCTTTATGGCGCGTTGTGTTCAAGCGTATCTCGTGACCCGCTCTTTCCCTTTCCTTCTGGCAAGGCGGGATGAGGGGGCCTCTACAGGAGGCTGCGCAGCGGTCCGCCCGGAGCGCAACGAGGTTGGACGACGTCCTCGATAGGAGAAGCAAGAGATGCCACGCGATCCCGACTGCATTTTCTGCAGAATTGTGGCGGTTGAGACCCCTGCATTCGTCATTTTCGAGAACGATGCGGTGGTGGCGTTCCTTGACATCGGTCCGTTGGCGGAAGGCCACGTCCTCGTTATCCCACGGGCGCATTACGCCAAGCTCAGCGAATTACCGGTGTCGGAGTGCGCTCAACTGGGAGCCGTGCTCCCTTCCATCGCCCGTGCTCTGCTCGAGGTTACCGATGCAGCGGGTTTCAACCTGCTGGTAAACGAAGGTCGAACCGCGGGACAGTTGGTCTCTCATGTACACATTCACCTCATCCCCAGGGTAGCCAACGACAAACTCGGGTACCGTTGGAACGCCGGCGTGTACCCCCCCGGCCGGGCGGAAGAGCTCACTGCCGCCTACCAGGAGGTGCTCGGCCGGCACGAGGGTTGAGTTGGCGGACGGGTACAGCGGGTGGTGTTAGCCTACCAGGTGCCGCCTACTCACCCATGGCTTGAACAACGATCTTCCGCGTCCGCGGCCTCGTATCGAAGTCGAGCATGACGATCTGCTGCCAGGTGCCCAGGGGCAAGCGACGATCGACGATGGGCAGGGTAAGCGCGGGTCCCAGCAGAGACGCACGAACGTGGGCGTGTCCGTTATCGTCGTGCCAGGTCTGCTCATGTTCGTACCGGCCGTCTTGAGGGGCGAGCCTTTCGAAGGCCGCCTTCAAGTCATGCTTGACCAGCCCGGGCTCGTACTCCGTAGTGGTGATCCCAGCCGTAGACCCGATGACGAACACGGTAGCCGTCCCGTTTGCTATTTCGCCCGTCTCGACGCAGCGTGTTACTTGGGCAGTGATATTGAGAACGTCATTGTTGCCCTCCGTGCGGATCTCGAACTCGTGCGGTTCAACGGTCATACGTGCGAGTATATCCGGTTGGGAGCCTCTAAACAAACGGCGCCGACGCGGGAAGCCGTTGCGGCTTCACGTGCGCACGGACTACTAGTGCGTTTCGCAAGTAGTACTACTATAAGCAGGACCCGAGCCGCACGCTGTTCCCGTTTACGCCAAGCAGCAGAGGCTTCAGCCCGCCCGACCATGCGAGGGCAGGGAGCAATTCCGGCGGGCTGTACTGTCGCGCGCGGGCTAGAGGCTGTGGGTCACGGAGTCGCAGAAGTTATGAAGCACTGTCGAGACGGTTGCTGATCGCGGCCGAGCGATCGCCTGCCGTACTTGCTCTTTCGGGCGGTGGCGGCGAGAATGTGGGCCTTGGCGGCTTGATGCCCTCGATACTTGTGGGATGTCCCGACAGCCGATGTTGCTCCCCACGGGAGGATGGACTCTTGTCACTCGAGCATGAACTCAAAGTAGCGATCCTTGAGGAGCTGAACGTTGACGAGGTGCGGCCGGAGGATCTCAACGACAATGACCCCCTGTTCGGGGAAGGGCTGGGGCTCGATTCCCTCGATGCGGTTGAACTTGTACTGCTGTTGAAGAAGCGGTATCAGGTAGAGATCAAGGACATGGATGAAGCGCGGGAGCCCTTCTCATCGATAGCAGCACTTGCGAACTACATACGTGCCAGGCAGGGTACTTCGCGAGTCGCCGCTGATGGTGGCAGGGTCGAGACTCAGCCGTCGACCAGTGGGTGAGGGTTCCGGCGGGCGAGGCTACGGACAGCCCTACTATGCCCGTCGCTGATTCATGAGGTCTGGCTATCGCACGGCGGTGGTCTGTTGCGGATGGGCGGATGTTTCTGCGAAGCGCGGTCATCCAAGCTGTGATACTTGCGTTCGTTTGCGCCGCCGGTCGCGTTCACGCCGCCGGCGCCCCTGCGCCCTCGACGGCACCGCACGAACTCTCCGACGAGCAGACACAACGGTTCCTTTCCGACATTAGCGACAAGCTGGGTTCCGTGACGACGCTGCGGGCGGATTTCGTGCAGGAGCGTCGGATGGCGGCGTTCATCGACCCCCTTACGGCAAAGGGTACGTGCTTCTTTATGGCTCCCCAGAGAATCCGCTGGGAATTAAAGGAACCTTACCGATCTGCCCTGTTGTTCAACGACGGGAAAGTGGCCAAGGTGCTCTATGAGGATGGACGCCCCCGACGACTCGAGCATGGTTCACGGGAGGTCATGCGACAGGTGCTGAGGATAATCGCACTTTGGATGCGAGGGGACTTCGATGCTGCCAAGGAGTACTTCGACACACAGGTGCTACGCGATTCAGTCTATCGGCTGCGCCTCACACCGCGCGGTGAGGAGATGGCAGCAATCATCCGCACCATCGAATTGGCTGTTGACCCTGAATCAAAGCGTATTCGTCAGATCACCATACGCGAGGCGCGAGACGATCAGATCGTGATAACGTTCGTTCGTGAAGAAGTGAACATCGCTCTGGACGAAGCGCTGTTCGCGGTGGACTGACGGCGTACCTCCTTAGCTTCGACGGCGTATTCATCTGCGGCGGGCCTGGAGTCCGGATGGTGCAGACTTTTCTCAGATAGATGTGGGGCCCCTGCTTGTGCTCCAACTGCGCAGTCGTCCTTCGTGCACCGTTCGGCGCGGCATCACCTGCCTTGTCGCGATGCTCGCTGCCGGCGGTTGTGGCCCGCAACGCTATATCGCCGGCCGCCTGGTGAAGGACGATGCGTTGCGTCGGACCTACCTATCAGTCCTGCGTCATCGGACGCCCTTATCCGCCAAGCTCACCCAGCGCCTGGTAGTCCGCGCAGGACGCGCGGAATTCGACATGTTGGGTTATCTGTTTATGGACGCGGATGGCTCCTGGATTGCCCTCGCCTTGGGGGACATGGGCGTTGAGCTTTTCCGGTTTCAGTGTGATTCCGGACGCTGTGAACTGAGCGCCAAACCACCGTCTTTCCCGCCTAAGCCGCTGTACGACGGCGTCCTGGGAGACCTCCGGCATCTGTATGCAATTCCGACCGAGGGTAATTCATACCTTGTCGGGCGCGGTGGCCATCCACCGAGTCTAGTATCGTGCGACGATGCTGGCTATCTGGATGAGTATCGACTGGCACGGGACGGGAGTAGCGTCGTTGACTCCTGTGGTGTCTCCAACGGTAGGGTGGTCAGGGAAGTCACTTACGATTCTCCAACGTTGTTCGCGAGCTGGCCTTACCCTCTGCCCGCAGAGACTGTTCTGCACAATCATCGTAGGGGGTATACGATGGAAGTGACGCTTTTGGACGTGGGCATAACACAGTCTCCGG
>JBHHXS010000213.1:0-6269 GCA_046757145.1 Phycisphaerae bacterium
CATATGAATAGCCGCGCGCGGACGGCCCTCTCGGCAAGGAAACATGAACGCTTCGAGCGCTGTGTGGATGGCCTCGAGCCCGGCATGGCCGCCGCGCTGCGCACGTTGCTGTCACGCTGCGAAGCGTTGGGCCGCGCCGTGCGCGAAGACCTGTTACAAGCCTTGAATAAACGGTTCCCCGTGATCCGCCAGCAGGAGGAGATCGCTCCTTGGTCTCAAGAGGACGTGATCTACGTCACACGGGCGGGCCTGCTCCGAAGACAGGCTGAAATCGACGAACACATCAACGTAAAGATGAAGGAGAACGCCCGGGCAATCGGTAGAGCGGCCGAACACGGCGACCTCAGTGAGAACTCGGAGTACAAATTCGCCCTCGAGGAACGCGACCTGTTGCGCGGACGGCTTGCTCAGATGAACGACGAGCTGCAGCGGGCGAGGGTAATCACCCCTCAGGACGTCCCCACTGATCATATCGGTATCGGAACCAAGGCGACCTTCGAACGTGTATCCGATGGCCGGCGCTTCGTCATGTCATTCGTCGGTCCTTGGGAGGCGCGGGGCGAACTCGGCTTGTTCAATTACAAATCACCGCTGGCCCAGCGTTTAATGGGCACCCGCATCGGGGACGTTGTCTCGTTCGAGTTGTCCGATGCTCAGGGAGAGTATAAGCTTGTGGAGCTGTGCCCGGCGTTGGAGGAGTAGCCCCATCCGAGCGCTCGGCCCCGTTCGTTGGCCTGCGTTGACCCTGCGCTACGGACGACGGCAAGTAAGGATCGCCTATGCAGGCGGCAGTAATAGGGCTTCCCCTGTCCGGCAAGTCGACGGTCTTCTGCGCAGTGACCGGGCTGCCGCCCGACCCGCACGCGCCCCCCGAGCCCAGGCATGCCGTCGTACACGTCCCGGACCAGCGGTTGGCGTACCTGGCGGAGCTGCACAAGCCCAAGAAGGTGACCGAGGCGACCATAGAGTTTATCGACGTCCCCGGTTGCTCGCTCGACGATGCCCAAGGGCAGGAGGAATGGCGGCGTGTCCTGCCCGCTGTGAGGCAGGTGGACTTGCTGGTCGTGGTTGTGCGCGATTTTGCGAACGCCTCGGTGCCCGCCTACCGCAATCGAGTCGACGCAGCGGCCGATTTCGCTGTCGTATGGGACGAGATCATCTTCGCCGATCTGGAAACCGTAGCGAAGCGCGTAGAACGTCTGGAGACCAGGCTCAAGAAACCCACCAGAACCCACGACGCGGAGAAGCGTGAGCTTGCGCTGCTCGAGCGTTGCCGTGACGCCCTCGAATCCAGCGTCCCGCTCTCGACGGTCACGCGCACGGACGATGAGCGGCGGCAGATATCCAGCTTCGCCTTCCTGACCCAGAAGCCTTTGGTGTGCATACGCAACGTGTCGGACGACATGGCGACCGGTGCCGAGCCGCTGGATGTCGCCCATGTCAGCGGCGGCATGGCCCTCAGCGCGTCGATCGAGGCGGAGATTGCAATGCTCGACCCCGCGGACCGCCCAGCGTTCCTTGCTGACTTGGGTCTTGGAGCACCGGCGCACGATCGTCTCATCAAGCTGTGCTACAAAGCGTGCGGGCTCATCTCGTTCATTACTGCCGGGCCGGAGGAAGTCCGCGCGTGGACCCTCGCCGACGGTGAGACCGCGTTGACCGCTGCGGGAAAGGTCCACACCGATTTTGCCAGGGGCTTCATACGCGCCGAGACCGTCGCCTACGATGACCTTGTTGCTTGCCGCGACATGAAAGGGGCCAAGGCAGCGGGCAAGGTACGTAAGGAAGGAAAATCGTACGTCGTCCAGGATGGGGACATCCTGAACATCCTTTCCAGTTCATGAATCACCCGGCGCCCAATCGACGGCCTGCAGCGCGCGCTTTCCTCCGACAGCCTCAGGAGAAGCTCCCAACCCCGTAGACGCGCTATGCACGCAAAGGCACCAGGAAGTCTCTCTCTGCCCATGGATCGAGCTGCGGACCTGGTGTAAGGGGCACGCAGGGGCTCCAACCTTACGGTATCGAACCGCCAGGCACGCGCCGGCTGCCGCTTAGCAGCACACAACAACACGAACCGGTTTGGCGCAAAAGAAGCGCGCGCCACCACACCTCAGGTCCCAAAGCCGTGAGTGTACACGACCGGTGCAAGAACCCCGCGTGTGTGTGTGTGTGTGTGTGTGTGTGTGTGTGTGTGTGTGCTTCACGCTCGGACCCGTGGTGGCGGACCGCGCACACCGGCTTGGTCGCGAGCTATCGCCGAACGCTCGTTTACTGCGGCGGAATCGGCGTGGGTCCGCGAACACCACCTCGCAGCAATACGAGCGTCTCCATGGGACCGGAATTGAACCCGCCGGCCATGGGTGGAGCAAATGGCTCGTCGCTGGCAGCGGTATGGCAATCGCGACAGCTAAGCCCCTGGTCGACAAGGAAGCTGGCACCGCCGTGGTTTTGATCGATTGCGGTCCCGGTGTCCGGGTCGATGTATTCAAGCCCCTCGTTTTCGCCGCGCACAAACTCGTAACTGGCGATCCCCGGAAGGAACAGGTTCAGGTTCGTTACGGGAAACTGAGCGGTGTCAGAGAAGTCCGGAAGCGTTCCGGCTCCGCTGCCGTCGATCTTGACAGCTTGGATGTCAGCATCGCCACCGTTGAGCGAGAGCGTGTACGCGAACGAGACGTAGTGATCTCTGACCGTCACCATCCCAACGTGGACTGCGAAAGCGATGTTGTACACGCCGCCGTCCGCCAGGGCAGTGTCATCGTCGTTCCCGGTGTCGAGCGCACGCTGGATGTTAGAGTCCCACCGGCCGAACAGTGGATCGTCCGCCGACGGCGTAAACGTCGTACCCGTTGCAGTGATGTCGCCACGGCTGCCCTCGCCCCGGCGCAACCTTCTGCGTGGCACGGTGTCGCCTTCGCTCGGTTCATAGCCCATTGCAACCGCATCGGCGTAGTCGATTCCCACGGGGTTCGGTGCGTTGGGACCAATATTTGCGGCCGTATCATCCGCGAAATAGCGCATGTCGCTTGTGAACAGCTCATTGAAGGGAAACGCGAAGGCGCCGCCCGTGGTGTTCGGGTCAAAAACCCACGGCGGGTTGCCGTCGTCATCAAAGTTGCCGGTGGCGAACGGCCCGGTTCCGCTGTCGCCGTGGCGCGAGCCTCCGTCCCCGTCGCCTTCATCCCCGGTGCGCTGGCCCACCCACTGGTCGTCAGACAGGCCGATCGGATTCGCGCGGGCAAGCCGGTGATGCCAAAGATCAAGTCGGCCGGGAACGTCGTCGGGAAGATACTTGTGCACTTCGCCGTCCTCGTGCTTCCACAACGGCATAGCTCGGCTGTTGTCATGGCAAGTAATCGTGCAACCATACTGCAGGAAGCCCGCGACGGCGTTGGGTCCGTTCGGATCGTCGAGCATGAAGGTCACACGCGATTCGTAGATCGTCGAATTAATGCTCGTGGATCCGCGGAGCGGGTCGTTGTCGATTGTTGCTTGGGCGTCGCGCCGGGTCCCGCCTTCGCGCTGCCAGGCGCCGTTTGTGTAGCGGAAATAGTCGTGGGTGTCGCCCTTGTCGCCGGTCCAACTCATGTGGAAGAACATGGTGTCGTCGTTGTAGGCGGCCTGGACCGTAAAGGGAAGAATGACTTCCTTCTCCGTGTCGAGTCCCACCAGTTTCGGGGCGTTGTCGGCGCCGGCCCCGCCGTCACTGACGCATGCCCCGTCAACACACGTTTCGCCGTCCGCACAGGTCACTCCGTCACAGGCGCCGCCTGTCGTCGTCGTCGTTGCGGGACATCCCGGCAGCAGCAAAGCCGATACTGCTGCGAGGATAAACACGACTAGCAGTGAGTCTCTTATATGCTTCCACTCGCTCATTCTTCGGTTCTCCTTCTGCCGGGTCGAATTCGACCAAGACTCTTAAGTACAGACCTCGCCAACGGCAAATCGTACACTCCGGTAATCAGGCTCGCAACCGCCCGGGCCGATTCCTATCGGCATCCGTGACACAATGGACGGGGTGGAATACGAGCCCGCGAACGACGAGTCCGCCGTCATGACGCCTACGGACACCATGACTGACCCGAAGCAACGCCAGATGATCTACGCAAGAACCGGACCAAGTATTCCGACAGCCTGTGGCTCTTGCGGCTCGGAACCGAAAACACCGTCGCCAGGCACCCGAGCGATGCCGCCGAAGGCTAACGTCGCCATTCCCACGTGGGCCTCGCCCAACGGATCATTCACGCGGCAAGATTAGGATCACAGGGCAAGCGCGGCCGGTGCGGCCGGCCTACAGGTGGAAACGTACTTAATCAAGAACTTCCTCAACGTCTGTCGGGCCCGTGCACCAAAGACAGACGTCCGCAAGAGCACGCCGGAACCCACGCTGCACGCATGCGCGCTGGGCTCCAGTGGCGTGGCCTCCAGCGGGTCCACGCGGACCGCGAGCAGGATCACAGCGGCAAGCACGCGCAGGACGATTCGCAGACGACGTCCGCGAGGCCGACGCAACGGTGCCACTTGGTGCCACTTTCTTGTTGTCGAGAAACCTTGTTCCGATCCGATGCCAAAAGCGCACGCAGGGCGATCACCGCTGGTGCACCGATGCACACTCCGCAGTCTCCACTAACACCGCTCGCAGCATGTCGAGTTTGCAGTGGGTACTATGGCGATCGAACCCGCGGAGCGCTCGAGGAAATCTGCCATACTTCCTATAATCAAGTCCGTCTTGACGCAGCGACAAAAGCAGCGTTCGATCCTCTGGGAGGCAGGTCCGCGAGCGCACACTCAGAGCCGGGGTGTTGCTCGTAACGGATCAACGAACCCGATCAAACCCGTCAGACCCCCTCTGCGGCGAGTTTGAGCTTCATGTTGGCGGTGCTTGGGCGACGGCGCGGGTGCAGCGCGTAGCTGAACGCGATCCGAGTAAGGCCGTGGGTAACGTGCTGTAGCACACCCGGGCGTGGTTTACGCGGGCCCGCGGGCGGCACGTAGCTCAAGAAGCTCGGTGAACTTATCCGCGATCAATCGAGCGCCGCCCGTGTAGTTGGAGAGCACGATAGCTGTATAGCCCGTGTCCAGATAGATGCTCAAGATTGCTGCGATCCCGGTGCTTTCAGCAGCGTGCTCCGCCACGCGGTTACCCGCCCTGCCGCGAATCGTTACGCCGTAACCATACTTTCCTACCCCGCTTAGAGCACTTAGAACCCGTTCGGTCGATTCGCGCCCGAGGAGCTTATGCCCCTGCAGAGCGCTCGCGAACTTGAGGAGATCGCCTGCGGTGGAGACCCCGCCACCGGCTGGACCGCCTCCAACGTCACTTACGTGCGGCATCCCAGTCCACTTCATGGCGCCGTCCTTCCACTTGCGCGCGTAGGCGACGGCAACGCTACCCGCTGCGTCCTTCCCGGCGTTACACGTTGTGTTCGTTATTCCCGCAGGCTTGAAAACCTGTTCGCGCACGTAGTCACAATAGCTCGCTCCGGCAACCTTCTCGATTATCGCCCCGAGCAGCAGGTAACCGGCGTGGCTGAACACCGCACTCGTGCCCGGCTCATACACGAGCTTTTCTGCGGCAAGGAATCGTTGGTAGTGCGCCAGCGTGCGCCGGACCGATCCAGTCCCCTCCGCCGTCTGATAGGCGGGTTTGTCGCCGAGTCCCGACGTGTGCGTTAGAAGTTGATGCACGCTCACCTTCCTGCTGATGTCCCACGGAACCCAGTCGTCGCGGATGTACCGGCTCAGTTTGTCCTGGAAGGACAGCTTCTCTCGCTCAACCAGTTGGGCGACAGCGACGCCGGTGAAGATCATGTTCAACGATCCGATACGGAACTTGGTGTCGAGCCGACTGGGCGTTTTCGAGTCCCTGTCCGCGTAGCCGTATGCCTTACTCAGCAGCGGCTTACCGTCCTTGGCAAACAGCACCACCCCCGAGAACAGATCCACATCGGCGAGTTTCTGCGCATGTTCATCGATCTGCTTGGCTGTCTCTGCATCGGTGAGTTTTTTCGGCGCAGGAAACTGGCTGGGTTGGCTGACGGGAACAAACCGCAGTCCATCAAGGCGATACGGTGGATCCCGCTCGAAGTCAACGAGCAAAGCCTCCCACTGCCCGGTGAGCTGGTTGTGAAGCATGATCACAAGCCGGGTCTCCAGACCGGCGTCGGGGTAATGCCGCACCCCATAATGCGTAAGCCCCCGGCTGCGGTCGTGCTGCCAGGCGAACCACGCCAGGTGCTCGTCCAGCGGCTTAAGTTGGCGAAAGGCGG
>JBHHXS010000214.1:0-6244 GCA_046757145.1 Phycisphaerae bacterium
AGGAAGTAATGGTACCGTTGTTGACCGAGGAGTTCCTCGCAGCGACGGGTTACAGTATGTTTCGGGTCATCGTTCCTCTGCTCATCGGCGTTCTTGTGGCGGGCAAATGCGGGGCAGCCGTCGCGGCTGATGTAGGGGCGCGACGGCTGACGCATCAGTTCGACGCCATGCGCTCCTTTGGCGTCAACCCCGCGCACTATCTGTACGGCAGCATTGTCGCGGCCCTCGTCGTTGGAGTTCCACTGCTCACTGCAGTTGGCTGTGCTGCCAACTGGTACGCCTCCCTCACCGCCTATCTGATGACCTCGGAAGAAGCCACTCTCGCAGTGTTTAAGCGCAACTTCTTCGCCACGATCTGGCCCGCGCATCGAGCGTTGCCGTACGGTATCGGGTGGGTAACCTTCAAGGGTGCCGCGAGCGGCGCGATTATCGCTGCAATTGCCTACGCCCTTGGATCAAGGCACAAGGCGTCAGCGGTGGACGTGAGCCGTGACGTTGGACTGACCATCTTCTGGGGCTCACTCGCCGTGCTCTTGCTGCACTCGCTCTGCTCCTTCGTCGAGTTTTAATCGGCGGGCTACCAGACCTATAAACGCAATCCTTCCTGCACGTGCCGCTCGGGGATTTGGTGTCCGGTTGCGGCCACAGCCCAGTAAAAAGGGGTCGCACGGAAGGCTTCTGCCCGGCACGATGGCTTCGGGGCATGCGCGGCTGCGCGCTGCGCCCGCCTGGGACCGTTATGGAGGATGATACTCTCGCTCACAGCAGCGGCTGGAGCGGGGGCTGCGGTCGACCGCTCTGTGCGATCCGGCGCCACGGATCCGAGCTTCAACCGCAGGCACGGGCTTCAGGCACCGGTCGCGTGCGTCCGCGGCACGGAAAGCTGGTGCGTAGTCGCGCACGGTCGTTTGGCACCGTGCGGCACCAACGGTTCAACCGCTCGGACCGGTACATCCACCATCACCCGAACGCAGGTCGCATTCCTCACTTCGCCTTATAAAGAAGATGGTTGGGTCGCTTTGCCGGTAGCGTTATAGGTGGCGTGGAGTTATTGTGCCACATCTATGTCATTAACTCGCGCGGGAGGCGCGTCCGGCGTCGCTATCCCCGGCAGGTCCGATGTTAACCCCTCACCGCTTTCACCATGCGGTTGCATATCGCTGTTTCCATCTGCGTCCGAGACGACGAAAAACACGCGCACGCGTCGAGGCACCATATCAAGTGGATTGCAGGCCGCGTCGATAGCGTGTGATACGCTCGCGATGGCTGGAGCAGAATACATGACGCGCGATCAATGCAATACAACGCCTGCCACGCACCCGCGAGTCTCTCGCAGCAACCGTCTGCCGCGACGCGCGTGCCTCGACTCCATGCAGGCGCTGGTGGTCGGACCGGACGCGAAGGACGTCGAGGTGCGCAACCATTCGCTCAGAGTAGCGGAATACGCGCAAATAATGGGGAGGCGAATGCGCCTTCGCCCGTCGGTCATCGACAGCCTGAACGAGGCAGCGCTGATGCACGACATCGGCAAGCTTGCCGTACCTGAATCCATTCTCAGAAAACCTGGTCCGCTGAGCATCGAGGAGTTCGAAGTGATAGCGCGTCATCCGGCAGCAGCCCGCGACATCCTCGGGCACCTACGCTCCCTCTCCCGTGAGCTGTCGCTGATCCTGCATCACCACGAGCGCTACGACGGTCAGGGTTATCCCGCGGGCTTGGCGGGGATTCGCATTCCCCTCGAGGCGCGCATTCTCGCCGTAGCAGACGCACTCGATGCCATGTGCTCCTCGCGCAGCTATAAACCCGCGTACAGTCTCCAACGCGTCCGATCCGAACTTGTCGCCGGCGCCGGTCGCCAATTCGACCCAGACGTCACGAGAATAGCGCTGAGCTGGCTCGACGAGGCAGCCGCCCGCCGCTGCGGCCGCTTCAGGCAGGCGGAGACGCGAACATCAAGCGGGCGCCTACGACGCAGCCAGTTTGCGGAGGACGGTGGGTAGGATTCCGCCGTTGCGGTAGTAGTCCACTTCGATGGGTGAATCGATGCGTGCGGTGAGCGTAATCGTCCGAGCGGCGCCGTTCGTCGGGTCGGTCAATCGGACGTCGATGTCCTGCCTGGTTGTCAGGTCGTCCGTAAGCCCGACGAAGTCGAACACCTCACGCCCGGTGATGCCTAGCGATTCGTACGTTTGACCGTCCTTGAACTGGAGGGGAAGCACGCCCATACCTACCAGGTTGCTTCGGTGGATTCGTTCGAAGCTCTCGGCGATAACGACGCGCACGCCTAGAAGCAACGTCCCCTTGGCGGCCCAATCGCGCGACGAGCCTGTGCCATACTCCTTACCAGCCAAGACCAGCAGGGGTGTGCTTTCCGCCCGGTAGCGCCGCGCCGCTTCGAAGATCGGCATCCGCTCACCGCTGGGCAGGTGTATGGTGACGCCTCCCTCCGTGCCGGGGGCGAGCAGGTTGCGCAGGCGGACGTTGGCGAACGTCCCCCGCGTCATCACGCGGTCGTTGCCCCGCCTCGAGCCGTACGTGTTGAAGTCCCCGGGCTCGACACCGAGCTCCTGAAGATACCTTCCAGCGGGCGTCCCCGGCTTGAAGGAGCCTGCCGGCGAGATGTGGTCCGTGGTGACCGAGTCGCCCACCATGACAAGAACGCGCGCCCCGGTGATCGGGGCAATCGGTTGGGCTTGCGCAGGCAACCCCTCGAAGAACGGAGGCTTCTGAACGTACGTGTTGGCCGGGTCCCACGCGTACGTCTTCCCCGATGCTCCGCCTATACCGTCCCACTCCTCGCTCCCGACGACGGTCGTCCTGTAGCGCTGCTCGAACTGTTCCGGGGTGACGCAACGGGCCATTACCTCCGCGATCTCCGCCTGGGTCGGCCAGATGTCCTTCAAGAAGACTTCCTTACCGTTGGGGGCGATCGCAAGCGGCTCGGTCTTAAGGTCGATGTTGGTCGTACCGGCGATCGCGTACGCTACCACCAGGGGCGGCGAAGCCAGGTAATTCGCCTTCACTGCCGCGTGGATGCGCCCTTCGAAGTTTCGGTTGCCGCTTAGTATCGACACTGCAACGAGCTCGCCGCCCGCAAGGGCATCAGCAACCGGCGCGGGTAGCGGACCACTGTTGCCTATGCACGTCATGCATCCGTACCCCACCGTGTAGAAGCCCAGGCGTTCGAGGTAAGGTGTCAATCCCGCCGCATCCAAATAGTCCGTCACCACGCGCGAGCCCGGCGCCAGGCTCGTCTTGACCCAGGGTTTAGCCGCGAGGCCCAACGCGCAAGCCTTCTCGGCCAGCAGGCCCGCGGCGATCATCACTGACGGGTTCGATGTGTTCGTGCAGCTGGTAATAGAGGCGATAACCACGGAGCCGTGAGTGAGGTTCTCCGACTCCCCGTTGATCTCCACCCGAACGGAGCGGTCCAAGGCCTCTTGCTCCAATGAGAAGCCCCGTTCGCTCAACGGCGCCCGCAGAGCTGCCTCGAATGATGATTTCAGTCGGCTCAGCGCGATGCGATCCTGCGGGCGTTTCGGTCCGGCAAGACTGGGCTCGACGTCACCAAGGTCCAGCGTCAGGGTGCCTGTGAATTCAGGCTCGGGTGACGCGTCGGTTCGGAATAGCCCCTGCTCCTTCGTATAGCGCTCAACCAGGTCAATCAGCTCCTCGCTTCGTGCCGTACGCCGCAGATACAGCAATGTCTCGGTGTCGACGGGGAAGAAACCCATCGTGGCGCCATACTCCGGGCTCATGTTGGCCACCGTCGCCCGGTCGGGAAGGCTCATGTCGCTCAACCCGCTGCCGAAAAACTCCACGAATCTCCCGACAACGCCCTTGCCGCGGAGCATCTCGGTGATCGTAAGCACGAGGTCCGTCGCGGTGGCACCCTCGCGCAGGCGTCCCACCAAGCGAAAGCCTATGACCTCGGGCAGAAGCAGGTACAGGGGCTGCCCGAGCATCACTGCCTCCGCCTCGATTCCTCCGACCCCCCACGCCACCACACCCAGCCCGTTGACCATCGTTGTGTGGCTGTCGGTGCCTATCAGGCTGTCAGGAAACGCAACGCGCTTACCCGCCATCTCGCGCGTGGCCACTACAGAGGCCAGATACTCCAGGTTCACCTGATGAACAATGCCGACGCCGGGAGGGATCACTCGCAGGCCTTTGAAGGCGTTTTGGCCCCATCTTAGGAACCGGTAGCGGTCGCGGTTGCGGGCGAACTCCCACTGCATGTTGATAGCCACCGCTTCCGCCGAGCCGTACGCGTCCACTTGAACGGAATGGTCTATGACAAGATCCACAGGAACTTGAGGGTTGATTCGCCCCGGGTCGCCGCCAAGTTCGACCATCGCGTCTCGCATCGACGCGAGATCGACCACCGCCGGAACCCCGGTGAAATCCTGCATAAGCACCCGCGCGGGAAGGAAGGGCACCTCGCGAAGGGAGCGGTCGCACGGGTCCCAGGAAGCGATCGTAACGACTTCGTCTTCCTTTATCGTCGCACCGTCGGCGTTGCGCAGAGCGCATTCCAGTAACACCTTGATGCTGCGGGGAAGGCGCTCCACGTCGGCCACGCCGGCGTCCGGCAGGGCCGACAGCCTGTACATCCAAAAGTCGCCTGCCGGGGTCGAGATCGTCGACCGGGCGCCGAACGGGTTCGACTTGGTCGAAGTGGGCATCGCAGCTCCTCTCCTCGTGTTATCGCTCGGGTAACCGTCAAATCACTACCGGAACAGCGACTATACGCATCGCCGCCAAGGCCGTCAAAGTAGCTGGAAGGGGCTGCGTCGCACACGCCTGCCTCTCCGTGATCCGACCTGTGCACCCTGCCGCTTGGGCCATGTCGCAGCATGAGATCGACGACGCCGACGCCCCGGAGTTCTGATCCCGCGCACACACTTTGCCACATGCACCCCGACCACAACGTACGCCTACGCGGCGCCGGCAGAGCATGAGGAATCGCAGGCCCGCAGGGAAAGGGTTCGTGACAGAATCGGCAGGGCGCGATCCGAGCCCGGAGCGCGAGCGACGGGTACATCATCATGACGTCTGCGAGCCCACGTCGGTCCGAATCCACGTGGTTGGGTGCTCTCGCACGTACCACGCGCTGGCGCTTGGCGCTCGGATCCTACACCACGATCGCCAGGAGACCCTGGGCGACGCTGCCCAAACTGGCACGCAACCGCAGGGAGAGCTTGCCGGCGGGCGGGCTTGCAAGGGTGGCGCAGTCGGCTAGAATGCCGGTTTCGTGATGCGTGCCTCGCGGGCACAAGACCTATGACAGGAGATCATGTTGGCGAGTCGCACGGGGTGAGATGGACGCGGAACTGCTCAGCATCATGGTGTGTCCCGTTTCCCACGCACCGCTCAGACTTGTTGGAAACTGGCTCTACTCCACGGACCGCAAGACGAGGAGGCGGTACCCGGTACGAGACGGTATTCCGATCATGCTGGTCGGCGAGTCGGAGGAGGTAGCGCTCGAAGATTTCGACAGGGTGATGAAAAATGCCGAAGCACAAGCAACAACAACGAACGAGTAACTCGTACCACACGTCGCGACGCTTCCCCGACCGGGGCGGTCCGGGGTGGGTCGGTCCGCTGGTAGACTACAAGGAAATCGAGCTGCTACGTAAGTTCCTGACTTCCAGCAGCAAGCTCATGTCGCGAAAACGAGCTGGAACGAATTCGCAGGAACAAGGAGCTCTGCAGATCGCCGTCAAGCGCGCTCGCTTCCTGGCACTGCTGCCCTACTCGAGCACCTAATAGCTCAACGTGTGTGCGCTACAGCGCGCCGTCTTTCCGAGGCAGGAACACCAAACACCAGCACACGAACCCGCGCGTGCGCTTCGAACCCAGTGTGCCCGACCGTGCAGAACGAGGCACGCGCGCGAGCGTACGTCAAGCGTCGCGTCCCGATACGGTTACATTTCCTCTAAAGTGTCTATGCCCAGCAAAGAGAGGCCGAGCTTGAGTGCGCGTGCCGTCAGTTCGCACAGGCGGAGCCGCGACGTCCGAACGCCCTCCGGGGCTGCGTCGATCACCCGAACGCCCAACTTCTTGTCGTAGAACCTACTGAACGTCCGGGCAAGGCCGTATAGATACTCGGTCAGGATGTTGGGCCGCAACTCTCTGCTTACCGCGTCAAGGGTTTCAGGCAGTTGCAGCAGCTTCTTCGCAAGTGCTATCTCCGAGGGATGCTCCAGAGTGATGCCCGTGCCGCCGGGCAGGGCGCCGAAGT
>JBHHXS010000215.1:0-6213 GCA_046757145.1 Phycisphaerae bacterium
ATAAGTGTCTCCTGAACAAGCTGGTTCACAAGAGGCAGCACACTCGCCTGTCACGCGCGCGAGCAAGCCTGTGGCGAAGGCAAACTCGTTGGCCCGTGTATCTCTGCTGCCTACTATGGAAAGCTGCCGCTCGCACCTGCCATCCATTGAAATCGCGAGCCATTGAGCAGTCAGTGCATCCTGTATGCACTCGAAACTCCGCAGGAGCGGGGCTGACATATGGGACCACCGACAGGCCCCTGCACCCCGACACGACTTTGCTCCGCAACGTAGGCTACTGCCATAGCCCTGCTGGTCAAGCCACGGCGCGCGTTGCATCGGTATCGACTGCACCAAGCCGATGGCGTCAGGCGAGCATGCCGCACAAGGTGGGGCCTTGTGCCATCCACTGTTGCCGCACCGGACCAGCGTCACGGAACTGCCGGCGAAAACCCCACCGCGATGAGATCATCGTTAATGCGGACTTCGGCGGGCGTAGCTGCAATAAAGCCACACTGCATCGCAATGCCACTTAGTCGTGCGCTAACTTGTTCCATCCCTTCCGGCGCGCCGGACCATGTTTTGGGGAGGACGATCCAGACAACCCCCGTTTCACAGAGTCGCGGGCGAAGCTTGCCCAGGAAGTATCCTCCTTCTTCGAGATCATTCGGTGTGATTACCCCTACGTCCAACGGCCCGTGGCGTGAGCGAGACACGCGGTCCAGTAACCGTTCGACCACCCTTCGCGCCGCAAGATTATGGCCGCCAACCCAGACAGCGGATCCCGATGGCGGCGGCCAAGGGGTAGTCGGTTGTCGTGGCCCGCTCCGGCAGGCTTCGTTCACTGTTGCTACGATCCTCACAGGAGCCAGGACCAGGTTCCTTGCTTAAGCTCCCCGCATCGAGGCAGCGCCGAGAGCACGCAATCCGCAAGCCTCCCTATCGCCGCTCGTCTCCTTGCCATCCGGAGCACTCCGGGCATCCGGTGCACTTGAGGGGCCGGCCGGAGCGCTTGCCCATGCCGATTCTCGGGCAATTACGCGACGCGGCGCTTGGGTGTTGGCCAACGACGGTAACCCGCCGAACAACCACTGTCGGCACCCCAGTAAGCTGCGGGTTGCGCTTCAGACTATCCGTAGTCAACCCTCTGATGTAGCCCCAATGTCATGCTTTTATGCGCTGGCTGCCGCCAGTGCAAGCTCCGCTCGAAGGTCGTTGGTGCGTTCCACGAGTGCCGGCAAGGCTGGCGGGAGCTGACAGACTCCAGCATCGCCCGGCATGAGCTTGATCCGTAGCACCCGATGGCGCGCAGTGATTACCCTACGCTGTGGGTTATCGGCAGATAGCGTGCTTGTTGATGTAGCCCAGAACTGAATCAGGCACCATGTAGCGAACGGAAAGGCCCATCCTGAGCCGACGCCTGATCACGGTCGAGGACAGCTCCAGTAACGGCGTACGCAGCATGTGTTTCTTGATGGCCTTTATCTGATCGGGGCCGAGAGCCGTAGCCAGAGCGTCCCACGGGATATCCTCCCATTCGGGGCGGGAAGCGGTGATTATCTCACATGCATCGACAAGTTCTCCCACACGGTGCCAGGTAATCAACTCCGCCAGCGAGTCCGCGCCGATGATCCAAAACAGTTCCGCTTCGTCCCCGTAGACCGCACGGAAATGCATCACCGCGTCTATGGTATAGCTGGGTTCGTCGCGTGCCAGATCGAAGTCACTGAACTCAAACATCGGCTCGCTATGAATCGCCAGTTTGACCATCTCCGCCCGGTGAGCAGGGGCGATCAACGTCTCCGCGCCTTTGTGGGGAGGTCTGGCCGACGGCAGGAAGACCACCCGGTTTAGCTCAAGGCGCTCAGCGATCTCACGCGCGATGATCAGATGAGCATGATGAATGGGGTTGAAACTACCCCCGTATAACGCGATTCGCTCGGCCATGTTCCGCTACGCTTTGTAAGCGCGCTTGTGGCGATCCGAACGATTGGAGCGTGCTCTCGGCAGAGGCCTACGGATGCCGCTCCGCCGCAGCCTCGGCGCCACCTGTGGACCGCTGCAGGTGGAAAGCATACACGGGCACGGAATATCGTACCTAGCCTCACCAACCGCGTCAACGCTGGCGGCTCCGGCGCCGCCGCTGCGCGGGGACGGGTGCGTTAAGCGGACGCGCAGTCTACGGAGGCGCGCGGGGGCGCGGCGAAGTTCGTGCGTAACCGACAGTGTTGTCCCAAGGGACCTGCACGAGGGCGAGCACCCAACCCCTGGATGTGAGGTAGACCTCGCTAAGCCGAAGCTGGTGGGAGGCGATCGGCTATGCCGCAACGCAGATCAACCGGTGCGCGTTAGGGCATCTTCGCTACGAAGGTATCGCGCAGCAGCCAACACATCGTGACCGTAGCCGAACCGGCGGTGTCAGCGGACGACGGCGTTTGTCTTAGCCTTTGGTCTCGGTGATGAGTCTGACGACGTAGCCCTTCCGCGGGGGTTCACCGGTGACGGTAGCCGCGTAGGAGACCTTCTCCTTTACCTGCACGAGCTTTATCTCGCCGACCTCGGTCTCCTCCCCTTCGTCTAGCACGACCCCGGTCTCCTCATCCACTACGGGCGTACCCAGGCTGAAGACTTTGAAGCGCATCCCATCCTCGAGACCGTCGCGACTGCCCCCAAGGATCACCGTCTTACCGTCGTTGACAGCGAGGACGCTGCTCTTCCATGGAAGCTTCGCCGCCTGCTGGTCGATTGCCGCGAGAGCCTGCTTTATGAGGTCGCGTACTATCGCGCCGGTGGTGTCTCCCCCGCTCTTGTTGCCACCGAGCCCAAGGCCTCCGATGCGCAGCCCGCCGCCCTTGCTCTTCTTGACTTGCTCTGCTGTAACGGTCGCGGTGTCAAGTATGAGACCAGTCTGCGTATCGTAAATGCGGAAGTCCATGGTAACTCGGTATACGGTCTTTTTGCCACCCAGACTTATCCCGGCAAACGAACCACGCGCGCCCTTGCCGGATTCCTCCTCGGCGTCGGTGATGACGCCTTTGATCATGAGCTGGGCACCCTCAAGATCGCCGCTCTGCGGGGAGGAGCCTTTACGCGTGCGGCCGGCAGTTCCCATGTCCTGTTCGCCGAGTATGCCAGCAATGTTCTCGCGCTCGACGACGCGATAACGTCCGGTATTCGTTAGCTCGGTGATGAGCTGGGCCTGGATGGCCTCGCCGGATATCCACGAGACCGTGCCGGCCGACGAGCCGATGGGGGCGACGGCAATGCTCTTCTTGACCTCAGCCTGTGTAGCCGTGCACGAACACAGCACGGCAAAGGCAGCTACCCGCGACACAAACCGTGTGTGCCGCAGGCCTGGTGTTGTACAGTGCGTCATCTGTGATCTCCTTTCGCTCTAGGTAATTAGGTAATTAGGTAAACGAGTCTTGCCGGCGACAGGCACGTCCAGCGGCGCAGGCGCAGGCAACGCCGCAGAGACTCCCAAAGGCCCGTATCGGGAGATCTCACCCATGGCTTTACACTTGGACCAACGTGTCGTAATAGGGCGCCGCCAGAGCTCGGACGGTGATGGGCCGCCGGGGCACAGCCGACGGCGATGAGGTTATCGGGTCTGCAGCTAAGGGTGTGCCGCAGGACGGGCTGCTATGGCGGGTGCCTGGGCTACGGGCCCCCAAACGAAGCATGACCAAAAAAAACCTTCCACCTAATGTCGCCATCAGGTTGAGTGGGTGCTAGACTGTTGCGCCATCAGGTAATGGGCATCTCGGTGTTGCCGTGTTGGCAAAGGGCACGGGATGGGATTGAAGCCATGTATTACTCGTCTTGCTAGCAGGCCGGCGGGGCGGGGCTTCTACCAGGCCGGCACGTCGTCAATCTCTTTGAGGGGAGAGATTCATGGTTGGAGGAAAGAACGGTTCACTGTTTGAGTGCGTCGCCGTCGATCTTAACACACAGCTCGACTTTTGCGCCCCCGATGGCGCGCACCCTGTACGCAATTTCGGAGAGTTGATCCCAGCACTACGGCGCGTAATCGCGTGGACGAAGAGAAACTGTGTCCCCGTGGTGTCAGCCATCGATTCGCATCGTCCGCACGAGGTGCTGGGGAACGGCACTCGAGTATCGTGCGTTGACGGTTCGCCGGGGCAACGCAAAATCGCTTTCACCATCTTCCGCCACCACGTCCGCGTCGAGGTCGACAACACACTGTCAATCCCTCTCGACCTTTTTAAGCATCATCAGCAACTCATCTTCCGGGAGCGCACGGACGACCTGTTCACTAATCCCAAGGCGGACCGGCTCATTACGCAGATGCCCGTGGGTGAGTTTGTGGTTTTCGGGAACGTACTCGAGGGAGCCGTCAAGGCGGTCACCCTAGGCTTGCTGTCGCGCGAGAAACGCGTTGTCATCGTCTCGGATGCCTGTGGATACTGGGACGCGACGGCGGCCGACCTTGCGATCAGACAGGTGCATGCAAAAGGCGCCGCAGTCGTTACCGTGGACGAGCTGCTCACTCGCAAACTGAAAAGACACAACCTGTACCGATTGTCCCTTTCTCGCCACCTGTCTCGTAACAGCAGGCGGGACAACGGGAGAGGCGGTGTCGGCAGACAACGCGTCTCCAGACGTTGCCCCATCAGGCCGTCGATGCGCCGCTCCGCAGGTAGAAGCCGATCCAGTAAATCATGATACAGTCGTAACGGCGAGGTCGCCCGGCACTGCAGGGACAGCCTCGCAACTTGACGAGACCGGGTACGCGCGATGCTGGAACCGTACGCGCTGCGGTTGAATACGTGGTCGGCGGCTTGATTACGCCCGTACGTTCTTCGGTGGACTTGCCGTCATGACGGGGCACCGTTGTCAAGCACAGCCAACGGCACCGGCAACGTAGCGGGCGGATCGCCGGGTGTCGCAGCAACGGCACCAAAAGCCGCTTCATTGAGTTCGGTCAGCAGCGAATCCAAGTCGAGCTCCTGATGTGCCGCCGCTTGCCGAACCGAGATGGTGCGGGCGACGGTCTTACGCATTAGCGGATTGCCCAGCGGCCTGAAGCCCTTGCCAAGAAACAAAGGGAGGGTCTGCGGAAACCACTCGACGATCAGGCCGACCTTGTCATCCGCAGTGATGCGCGCGGGCCTTGCACCCGCATAGGCGGCAGCCGGCGCCCAGCCGTTCATGACGCACCACAGGTGTGCCCCCCAAAGACCGATGCCGGATACCTCCAGCAGACCGCTTACGCCGGCGATAGGATAGGCGGACGCGCTGAAATCCGTAGCGATCTGAAAGATCACGCGCATTGCGCAGCCGGTATTAACCAGCACGAACGGCACCCACAACGATCGGAGCCGGCGTAGGTCCACCCCGTTGAGCGTCGGGACCACCTTGGCAGCCATACCCAAGATCATCATGCTGATGAAGCCGACAGTAATCGCATGTCGAACCGCACCTCCATACGCATGAGAGAAACCGATTTCGACGGCCCGCCGCCCGCCAGCTGACAAGGTCGCGACAGCCGGGAGCAGCCAGTGCATGTAAACGGGGGCGAGTACGAGCATCAACATGGATACGTGCAGCCATCCGACGGCGGCTCGTACGAACTTGATGCTGCGATCCGATTCGGTAGGCCGGGCAAGCCAGCGCCATGTGAGGCCGATGGTCGTCAGTGCAAGCAGCAACATGGAGCCGTACGTCCCGGTCGTCATCGCCAACCCACCGTATCGACGCATGAGAATGAAGAACACTGCCTCACCGAGCACCGCGACAACGATTAGACCGAGTGCCGCGCGAACCGCCGCGGGCCCCGGCACCCGAAAGCCGAACAGCGCCGGGAACATGCGGATCCCGACGCCGAGGATCATCAGCAGTGCGAAACCGTGGATTTGCAGGTCACGTAACGGCCCCTGATACACGGATACGAGATAGACGAGTTTCTCCCTTGGGAGTCCGACGACCGTCGTACCGTACAGCAAACCCAGATCATAGATCGCCTGAACCACAAAGAACGCCGTCGCAGCGAGAATGAAGCCGTCGTGCCGTTCGAGCGTCTTGCCACTTCGCTGCAACGTTGCTATGATGATCGTGAAGAACAGTCCGACTGCCGCGATCTCCGCTACGTTGGCGATGAGAGCGAGTTCACGGAACATCGGCCTAGTAAAGAACGGTTCACCGAGCGCCCGAGCAAAGACGCCGAACAACATCAGATAAAACGTCACATTCGCCAGGCCCGGGCGCCACAGG
>JBHHXS010000216.1:0-6206 GCA_046757145.1 Phycisphaerae bacterium
GCCCACGTTCAAGAAGCCTCCCATCGTGTTGGGTCACGAGGCGTCGGGAACAGTAGAGGAGGTCGGCGAAGGTGTGCTCAACGTCGCGCAGGGGCAGCGAGTGCTTATCCCCGCCGTTCTGACGTGTGGCTCCTGCTCCGCGTGCCGGTTGGGACGGGAGAACATCTGCGCTGACATGAAGATGTTGGGTAATCACCTTGACGGTGCTTACGCGCAGTACGTGACGGTTCCCGCCAAGGACGTTTTGCATTTGCCGGAGTCCATTCCACTGCCGGAGGCGTCGATCATCGCGGACGCGCTTTCGACACCCTACCACGCGGTTAAGAACCGCGCGAGGGTACAGCCCGGCGACACGGTAGTCGTTTTCGGCTGCGGGGGGGTGGGGATCAACGCGGTACAACTGGCTTCAGCTGCAGGCGGATACGTGATTGCGGTGGACGTCAACGAGCGCAAGCTGGAGTGGGCGGTGGAGTTCGGTGCCGCTGTGACAATCAACGCTTCCAGCGTCGAGCGTGTATCCAAAGAGGTTAAGAAAATGACCGGTGGCGGAGCCGACATCGCCATCGAGGTCATCGGCAACCACGCGACGATCGAGGAGGCGTTTGAGAGTGTGCGCGTCGGGGGGCGCCTCTGCGTTGTGGGGTACACGCACGAGAAGATGGCGGTCGTCGCGGGGAAGATCATGTTCAAGGAGCTGGAAATCGTCGGTTCGCTGGGCTGCCGCCCGGTGGACTACATGCCGCTGATCCGCATGGTCGAACAGGGGAAGATCGACCTTAAGCGGTTGGTCACCCATAGATTCGCCCTTGCCGAGATTGGCAAGGCGTTCGAAGTGATGAAGGAAGGCATGTCGCTGCGGTCGATAGTGGTTCCGTAGGAGCTGTCCGGCAGATGTTGCATGAGGGCCACCTAGGCATTCACCCCCCCGGGGCGCTTGGCGTAGCATTTTTCATGCACGCCGGTGCGGAGTGCCTTATTGGTCGCGCTGGAGATGGAATCACCCAACCACTCAAGGACTCCGGTGTCCTCAACATCGAAGATCAGGGCAGGCACCGGATAATCCCCCTGCGGAATCGCGTGTTTTCTAATCTCCTTGAAGCCGACGCTCTTGGGGGTATGCCGGAGCTTCTGTTCGTCTGCTGTAATCCCGATCAGTTGGGTTTGTTCACCGGAGAGCTCACGCGTTTCCTTGAGAACCTATGCGGACGCGGGCGCCTGCGATGCCCCGACGACATCCAGCGGGAGATGCCCATCTTGCTTATTCTGCCTAACGGCATCCTCGCCGAACGCACGGTAAGCGTGTACGACGAGCAGTTGCGGGAATCAATGCTGATGCGACGTCTTCCCGGCGTATCCGAGCGCATGCGAGAGATGCTGCTTGATCGAGTGGTTCGGGGAATCTCGCTTCAGGCGGGCGGACGTCGCGGGCACGGCGCGGAGACCGTTTACTTACTCGAGCGCAAGGGGACTCTCGTCTTTGCGGGCGGGGGCCGGGATGAGCGACACCGTATTGAGAAGATACTTACCGCCCATGACTACCCGTTCACGCATGCTGCCGGTGTTCCTGCTACGCGCGTCGAGTTCGACAAGGCTATGATCTCGATCGTGCTGAACGTCGGCGGGCTGATCCACACGACCAAGCCGGACGGCACGCTGATCGACATTCGCATGGGCGACCTGTGCAAGGATCGTACGAAGCGCGATTTTGTGCACAGGATAACGCGGGCGGTCTTCGACGTGGGGCGTGCGATCGGTGCCTATCCTGCGGATGCCGAGTACGACGAGGTGTGGGCGACTCACCAGGCGACGATAATGGCTCATGCCGGACACGTGACCAGCTCGTTGAAGACATTCCGCGAGGCGCTGGCCCAAGGCATGAGCGATGTCAAGCTCTTCTCCAACGAAGAATGGATTCTGACACCGCTGTGCCGTTACGCGGCCAACGCCGGGCTGAAAACGGAGCAAGAGCTTTTCGACTCGCTCAAACATCAGGTGCAGGAGTCGATGGCCAGAGCAATCCACCGTCGGGACCACAGTTCTGCCGGGGGCGGCTGGAGGATGAACAAGATGAAGCTCACCGCACAACGGAACTTCGCAATAGAGCTGTACGACGGCGGCGCGGATGCAGTCACGTTGATCGGCACGATGCTGGACAACGAGCATCTGATCAAGCTGGAGCTGTGTGTGAGTCTTCCGGACGAGCAGATCACCCACAGCAAGCTTGATATGATTCGGGTGCCTTTCCCGGTTTGCCGAGAAGTAGAATCCATTGCGGATCGCCTGGTCGGGCTTCGCATCGAGCGAGGGGTCCTAAGTGAGATCGCCCGGCGTATCGGCGGCCACGTGGGCTGCTCCCATATCAAGGAGCTGGCGTCGAACATAGTCTACTTTGCAGCTTCGAACCTGGTGCGGCGTCGAGTTGCGGTGGATCCGCTCGGGACCGACTTCGACCAGAGATCACCGGAGGAGCGCTTCAAGCTCACGAAGGAGCTGCTGAGCGACACTTGCCTGGCATATTGCCAGACGACCGCGTTCGGTCTCGACGAGCAGGTTGGAATCAAGAGAGTCGGCGAGGAGCATACACACCCGGTGCCGTTGGGCGATTATGAACCGTCTTTGGGTGTTCTGTTGCGCGAGCGTGCGGCGCGGTTCGACACGAAGGCGTACTTGCGCTACCGCCACGACGGCCTCGTTCACTCCCTCAGCTGGGAGGAGTTCGCCCGGCAGACGTTCCAGATATCCCGCAATCTGCTGCAGCAGGGGATTCATCCCGGCGATCGCATCGCAGTGATCTCAGAGAACCGGGTGGAGATGTACATGTTTGAGATGGGGGCGATGTCGATCGGGGCGGTGAGCGTCCCGGTCTTTGCGGGGTACCAGCCTCAACAGGTTGCGTACGTGCTGGACAACGCCCGCCCGCGTTTGGTCGTCGTCTCCGGGAAGCATCAGCTCGACAAGATCGAGCGGCAGAGGCATCCCTGGGTCCGCGCGTTTTTCTGCATGGATTTTGATCGCTCGTGCGAAAGCTGGGGAGCCTGCGACTTTGCTGTACTCACAGCGGACGGAGGCGTTTCGAACGAAGCACTGCAGCGTCACATCGATGCCGTCAAGCCGGACCAGCTAAGCCTTATCATGTACACCTCAGGTACCACCGGGGCGCCGAAGGGGGTGCGTCTGTGTCATCGCCATTTGATCTCGCAGCAAAAGGCAATGTCATTGATGTGGGACGTCAACAAAGATGACGTGTACATGAACTACCTGCCCTGGCATCACAGCTTCGGGGGCTTGTTCGAGCGCTTCATGACGCTCTACAACGGGTGTGAGCTTTGCCTGGATGATTCTCGCGGCAAGGACATCAATAGACTCGTCGAGAACTGGGAGCTGTTCAAGCCTACGATCTTCTTCAGCGTTCCACGCGTGCATGACCTGCTTCTGACCAAGTGCAAGCAAGATCGAAAAGCGGCTGAGATCGTGTTCGGCTCCAGGCTTCGGTTTGTGCTCACGGCAGGTGCGTCGCTGCCGGCCCACGTTGAAGCGACGTACCGGGAGCAGGGCATTCCCGTGCTCGAGGCCTGGGGTCTAACGGAAACCTCGCCGTGCGTTACAGCCACCGTCCCCGGCACCCCGTGGCGAAGCGGATACGTTGGCATTCCACTTCCAGGCGTGAAGGTACGCATAGACAGCGAGCACGAGATCCTCGTCAAGGGCCCCAACGTCATGGACGGGTATCTGGATGATGAGGAAAACACCGCGCACGTCATAAGCGAAGATGGGTGGTTGCGGACAGGCGACCTCGGCGAATTCACCAAGGATGGGCTGCGCGTCTGGGGCAGGAAGGATGGGACATTCAAACTCACTACCGGGGAGAAGGTGCATCCACTTCGCGTGGAGACGGTGCTTGTGAACGAATCACCTTACATAAGCCAAGCGGTGGTACTTGGCAGCGGGAGAGACTGTGTCGGGGCGCTGCTCTACCCGCACTACGAGACCCTCGCCAGTTGGGCCGCCGAACACGGTGTGCCGCCGGAGCAGATGTTCACACACCCAGCCGTGTGCGATCTATACGCAGCCGAGCTTGCGCGTGTTAACCCGATGATCGAGGTCAAGTATCAGCGTGTCCGGAGGGCGGTGCTTGCCGATCGCGAACCCTCGCTTGACAACGGCGAGCTCACGCCTTCCGGGAAGCTGATGCGCAAGGTGGTGTTGAACAACCATAGCACCAGAATAGAAGCACTGTTTGCCTCCGATCCTCCGCCAGGCGTTATTCAGGTTGAGAAGGACACGCAAAGGATGATCACCAGTGAAGCGTAACGAATACCCAAGCGTAGTCATAGCCTCAGGTGCGCGGTCGCCCGTCGGGCTTAAGTGCGGCACGCTCAGCAACTTCTCGCCGGAGGACTTAGCCGTCCTTGCGGCGGAGGAGGCGATCCGTCGCAGCGGCGTCAAGCGCGAGCACATCGACGCGGTGGTTGGGGCAAACGTGTATCAATACACGGCTCCGGGCGCCCAGGACATCTACTTCCCGCGCAACGTGGCCCTGCGATGCCATTTGAATATGGAGACGCCCGCGTTGATGGTGCAGCGCATATGTGGTTCCGGCCTGCAGACTGTCATCAGCGCGTTGCAGCAGATAGCCCTCCCGGACGTCGTCGACGATGCCAGGTGTGTGTTGTGTGTCGGCGCGGAGACGATGTCGCGCGTCCCGCAGATCATCAGATCGCCGCGTCGCTGTGCTGCGAACTTTTGGGAGTTCGTTGAGGGTGGTCCGGTTGAGGACGCCATGCTTGCCGGACTGAACCACGATCTAGCCGATACCGCCATGATGCACACCGCCGACGAGTATGGAACGAAGATGGGCATAACGCGCCGCGATTGCGACGAGTTCGCGGAGTGTTCGCACAGTCGTGCCCGGGCAGCCTATCGCACCAGCCACTTCAACGGGGGGGATGCCCTGCGAGGGATGTTCGCTGTCGATGCAACGGACCTGGACGGCAGGCCTGTGCATCTGGCTCGCGATGAGTGTGTGCGCAACACATCGGTCGAGGTGCTTGCGAAGCTGCCGGGTATCACACCCGGAGGCCTGGTATCCCCCGGGAATGCCAGCGAGATCAGCGACGGATCTGGAGCACTTGTGGTCGCTGATCGCCGGCGTGCCGACGAGCTTGGCTTGCCGGCGCGCTTTGAGATAGCTAGTTACGGTATTCGTGGTGTCGAGCCGCGGCTTATGGGGCGGGGGCCCGTTCCCGCGATAAAACAGGCGCTGGACCGGGCTGGCCTGCAACAGAAGGATGTGGGGCTTTGGGAGATCAATGAAGCATTCGCCGCCCAATACCTCGGCGTCGAAAAGGAGCTGAGGCTTGACCGGGAGATCACCAACGTCAACGGTGGGGCGGTGGCGATCGGGCATCCCCTTGCAGCCACTGGTGCTCGCCTGCTTGTCGACGTGATGTACGAGATGGAGCGACGCGGTGTGCGCTATGGGTGTGCCTCAGCGTGCATTGGTGGAGGCCAAGGGGCTGCGGTCATTATACGCGATACTGAGAAAAACTGAGACTCGGGATGATATGAAATGAAACGGGCGTTCTCATTTGGCGACAGGTCGCTAGACACGGCCGTAGCCCGCATCAACGACGTGCGCTGCGTGGCCATCATCGGCGCGGGGACGATGGGCCAGGGTATCGCAATTGACCTGCTTAGGAAAACCGACTACCGGGTGGTCCTGCTGGACAATCAACAGGAGGCGTTGACGCGTGCCGGGACGAGGTTAAGCAGCTTGTGGCAGCAGCAGGTGGCCGACAAGCAGCTGCGCGAGGCAGACGCAGAAGCGCTAGAGCGGCGTACCAAGTATACGCAAGAGTACAGCGACCTCGCGGAAGCGGACATCATCTGGGAGGTAGCCACGGAGCGCAGCGAGATCAAGGCCCGCATATTCGCGCAGTTGGAAACCGCTGTTAATCATGAGAAGATCGCCGCTGTCTTTTCCAATACATCGTCGCACACGACGGCGGAACTAGCGGTCCTGTTCGGGTCAGAGGCCTTGCGCGAGAAGTTCCTCACCGTCCACGGGTATTTTCCCTTTGAAGCCAATCGGCTTATCGACGTGATGCAGGGCAAGTACGCGTCCAACGAGACCTTCTTGTTAGGGGCAGTCTTTGCCGACCAGATTCTTGAAAAGGCCGTGATCGCCTTGCGGATTGACCATCACG
>JBHHXS010000217.1:0-6204 GCA_046757145.1 Phycisphaerae bacterium
GACGGTGACGTCGAGTGTCCGCCCGCGACCGATGTCGAAGCGCTCGCGCAGGGCAACGGTGTGCTTCTCGGTGAGACGGTAGTTCATGTCAAAGCCCAGGAGATTAGAGTTGCTCTCCTCGATGAAACGATACCCGAACAGGTAGCTCAACCTGGGCGTGCGTTCGACGGCTACGGACAGGTTGAGAATGTCGATCTCCCCGTCATTGATGTCGTAATTGAGCTCACTGAGAAGGGCAGTGCGGTCGTTGACGCGCCAGATGGCGGAGGAGTTCACGTAGTTGCGCGTGATGCTGTTCTCAGGGCGCCTGTAGGAGGTATACCCGTTGGTGATGGCCGATCCGTCCGCATCGTTGAAGAACCCCGCCTCAACGTCCAACGTGAATAGGTCGACGATGCGGCGGGTGGCGTCCCCTCCGCGCTTGGTTTGCCAGCGCTGCCGCACGCCGAACGTGACTCCGTCGGCCCCAGTGGTCCCTTCAACGGTCTCGTCGAACGGAAACAGGTCGTCCGCGTCGCGGTTGGAACTGCTCACCCAGGCGGTTATGTCCGGCTTGATAACGTGCCTGACGCCGTCAATATCCAACAGTGATGACTTCGCCTCGGGATAGATCTTCGACAAATACGCGCTTCCACGGACTCCGAGCATGGCGAATGATCTGCTCGTGCCGCCGTCGCTGACTGAGTCGTCCCACACGCTGCTACGGGCAACGACAAACGGGACGAAGTGCACCGGTCCCATCTCCAGCGGGAAGTCCAGCTCCTGCCTGCTGTCGACGCGGAGCACGGATCCGGACCCGGTGGCTCGGCCGTCGCGCAGCAACTCCCTGAAGGTCTGGTCGGCCGGCCGGTAGCGGACGATGCCGCCGCGGTACTCGCTGTACCAGGTGGTGTGCTCACCCAAAGGCTGACCGACCAGGAAGAAGGCGAAATCCGGCAGTCGCTCCGTCGCCGTCGTGAAATCCATAAGCCGGGTCTGAGCAAGTGCGGTGAAGGCCCAGTTCTCCCGTTGCTTCTTGAGATACAGCAGCGTTTCCTGCTCTTTGCCGGTGTCAAACTCCGTCTCGAACAACTCCTCCAGGAATCCGCGGTCTGAAATGTACGACAGCTCCAGGGATACCTGCCAGTCGTCCTCGAGATACTGGCGGTGTCGCCAGAGAAACCGTCCGCGCGTGTCCTTCTGGGCGAGCGTCTCCCGCTCACGTCCGAGGAAATCCTCGTCGTTGTCCCAGAGGAGGTAGCTCTTGAGGTAACCGAAATAGCGGTCGCGCACGTAATCGACGTCGACTCCCAAGGCCGGCCCGCGACTCGAGAAATAGTCCAGGCTCAAAACAGCGTTGAACCCCTCAGGAGTCTTCAGGTTAAGCAGGTTGAACAAATGCCATTCGGTTTCCAGCTCCACCCCCCAATCATCACTGAACCCGGCGCGGGTGCTCTTGATGGCCGTCTCGCTGGTATCAATGTTGCCCCTGATGTACGGCCAATAGGCCACGGGTACGCCGCTGAGATTGAGCGTAGCATGGTGTATTCTGAATGCCCCTGTACGCAGGCCCGGCTGGCGCTCTCCAGACGACGAGGGGGTCAGATTGGTGAGCTCCACGCGGGCAGCGCCGATGTGGTAGTGCGGCGTGTGGAACTCACTTGTGGTGAGTATGGCGTCCTCGGCGGTGAAACGCTTTGCAGAAAGCTGGCGTATCTCTGCGGCACGCATGTAAAGCGGGACCCCTCGTTCCGCCAGCATAGTTCTCACTACGGCGTCCAGGATGATTGCCCGCTCCTCGATGAAGTCGTAGTACAGCCGTGAGGCATAGACTCTGTTAGGCCCTTGGGACATCACTATGTCACCCTCGAGGTAGACGCCTTCGACGGCCACATCGCCAAATCCCGTGGACATGAGCTGGCGATCGCCCGCTCCGGGGCCCCGAGCCTGGCGTCGCTCATGAGCAGCGGCAGGCGCGTCGGGCCCGCGAGCGTCAGCCCCCAGGCCTGCGGCTTGCTCTGAATCTTCTTGGTCCGCCTTCGCGGAGGGGACAAGAAACACCACTACCGAATCCGCGCGAATCTCGAGGTAAGTGCCGGTACCTGGCGTACCTCGTGAGAGATACGCTCCTCCCACCACTGTCAGCACTTCGTGTTCTCCATAGGCCACGGGCCCGGCCAGCTCCCCCTCCGAACGAAACAGCAAGACGGCACGCGGGGCAGGCGCTTCCTCCACCACACCCAACCCCGACGCGTCGAAAACGCGCATTGAAGTATCCTCACCCCACTCCGGGCGGCCGCGCGCGGATGCGGAGATGGACTTACGGATCAAGTCACCCTCGCGATAGGCCTGCGTGTCGGCTGAGGATTCAAATGCAACGTCGTCCGCATGGGTCGTCACCTTTCCGAACGTGTTTAGGGTGACAAAAAGTGCCGGGCCGCGTGTCGTCGTGCCGCCGATCTCTGTAACCTCAGCCTCGCGCCAAAGGAAGATCTGCACGTGGTTATACGGGCGAGCGTTGTACTTGCGCGGAGTCAGCCAGACGACCGCCTCGCGACTGTGAAGCTCTTGCCCCTCGGTGTGCCCAACTCTAAGGGCGAAGTGGCCGACGAGATGCACGACGTCCGTGCCATCCGGCGATTTGAACAGGTAAGCCAGCTCCGCACTCAGGCCAATCGACTGCTCCAGGATGCCGGGGGGGACAAGGGGTTGGTCGACGTCGTCAGCGAGAGGAACGCGGTGCTGCCCAAACGCCCCGGTGATCAGGCACCCAATCGCAACACCGCATCCGATCCTGCATGTAACACCCATAGAAAACCGAATCCGTCGTGTGAATGGTGCCACCGGTCCAGCTCGCAGGACGATCCGCGCCATTCCGTTACCACATCTTCCTGCGACCGGGCGCCCAATCATAGACGGGCAGGATTTCGTGTCAATTCAACGGCGCAAGCGTGACTGCAGCGTCGATGTGTCGCGGACGCCATATGGATGTGCGACTTGCGCCGGAGCCGCGAGAGAACTCGCGACGCCGATATCGGAACGGAATGGCCGCCCACACCGGCACCCGCTGACACCGCCACGATGCAGTTCACGTGCAGCTCCTTTGCGCGTTGGCAGTGATGCTTATCGGCCTTTGCTGCAGCTGCACCGCAGTGGGCGATCCTCCGCTACGGACCCATCCCACGGCGCAGACGAGGACGTGACGCACCGGTAGTCTGCGGCGGGATTTCGGAAAGACGGCGCATGATCGCGTGGGGTCGTCCAGACCGCAGCCCCAGAGCCAATCGGACAGCTGCGAAACCGCTCCATATTCCAAAAAAATATGTTCGGAGGGCTTTAACGCCGCCGCCCGTTTTGATACAATCCGAGTACAGTTCCTGCGAGCCCTGCAAATACGAACACGGTGGTAGGCTTGCGGGTTTAGCGCTCACTCGCCGTCCGATCCCCCGTTGGACGGTTCCCCAAGGCCCGGTCCACCCCGCCGGGCCGCTTTCATCCGCGGTCTACAAGAACGAGCCCTGCGCGTCAGCGCAGCCCGGGGTGAGTCTGCTGCCGGTGCTAAGGCGCGCACTCTCGCCCTGGGCTTGCGGGCCTTGCCGGACTTGACGCAGTCGAACGCTTCGCATCAACTGCGGCATGCATCCGGAGCATATGGAACCCAGAGCGCGGTGATGTCAAGTGGGGTTTTCTACAACGGCTGATGCGCCGACGCCAGACCTTGACCATGTCTGATACCGCGATGGGAGAATCGCCAATCCTGCGGTCACTCGTGCTGATCTCAGTGCTACTGGGTGGCGGATCGGGAGTGGCTGCGCTTCTGTACGCCACTCGTGCTCAACTCCCCCGCCGGCACGTCACCGCTGGCCCACCGGTGGTCGATGCGGTCCTGGTCTCCCGAGAGGATGTCACGGAGTGGCTTGTCGGGTACGGCAGCGCCGTCTCGAACCATACAGCGAGCTTGACAGCTGAAGTCGCTGCGACTGTTGTCGAACGGGTCAACAACATCGAGACGGGATCGGTTGCCGTCGCGGGCCAACCGCTGGTTCGTTTGGACGCCCGGGAGTACCGGCGTTCGCTTGAGCGGGTCCAGGCTCTGGCTGAAGCTGATCAGGCGTCCATCGACGAGCTCTCGGCGGAGGCCCGCGCGCTTGAGGAGCTGCGCAAGACCGCCGAGCACGAGCTCGCCGTTGCTGCCGCTGAGAGGAGGCGTGTCGCTGACCTCTACGAGCGGCATCTAGCAGCTACAAAGGAATTCGACTTCGCCAATCTCGCGTACCAGCAGGCGCGCCGAATACTGCAGGGTTATGAGATGGAGCTCGCCAAGCTGGGGCCTCGCCGGGCACGGTTGGAGGCGTCGAAGCGCAGCCGGGAGGCGGAAGCCGCCCTGGCCGCACTCAACGTCGAGCGTTGCGTCGTAGCGGCGCCGTTCAGCGGCTCGATCGACGCGCTCTTTGTGGACCAGGGTGATCATGTCGCCCCGGGGTCACCCGTGTTGACCCTCATCGACCCGTCCGACCTGGAGGTGGCGGTGCAACTGCCCGCGTCGGTATACGATCGGGTTGAAGCGGGTGCTCCGTGCATCCTCGACTGCGAAAGCATGCCAGCGACTTCCTGGAAGGGGCAGGTCGCGCGCAAAGCGCCTTCGGTTGATGAGCAGACGCGTACCTTCTCCGTCTACGTGGAAGTGGACAACAGCAAGCAGAGGAGCCCTCTCGTGCCGGGCACGTTCGTTCGGGCCCGAGTGCGCGGACACGATGTGGAGAAGAGCATCCTCGTTCCCCGCGGCGCCGTCCGCGACGGACGCGTGCTCGTTGCCGCTGACGGCGTCGCCCGAGCACGATCGGTGAGCATCGTCCATGTGATCGGTGACCGCGCGGTCGTCCGGGGAGACATTCGCGAGGGAGATCACGTGATCGTGTCGCATTTGGGCCAACTGGAAGACGGGTCGCCGGTTCGCCTGCATGCGTCGCAGCCTGCCCCATCATCCCCGGCTGCGCCTCCGGACAAGCGTGCGGGAGCGTCACAGTGACCTTCCTTCCCCGCTTCAGCGTCGACAATCCGGTCCTGGTCAATCTAGCCATGGTGTCCATCCTGGTCGGAGGCGCGTTCAGCGCGCTGACGCTCGTTCGGGAGATGTTTCCTGAGTCCAGGCCTAACCGCGTCATGGTTACGACGGAGTACCCCGGCGCCAGCCCGAGCGAGGTGGAAAAGGGAATCACCCTGAAGATCGAGGAGAAGATAAAAGACGTTGAGGGAGTCGAGGATATCGACTCCACGGTGAACGAGGGGCGTAGCACGATCCTCGTTGAGATGGAGAGCGGGTTCGCGGACATCGACCAGGCGGTCAACGACATCAAGGCGGCTGTCGATTCGATTGATACCGATGATTTCCCGCAAGAGGCGTTGGAAACGCGCGTGAGAGAATTCGAGCCGAAGTGGCCTGTCATAAGCGTGGCATTGTATGGCGATTTGGACGACCGCGCTCTAAAGATGTTCGGGGAACAGCTGCGAGACGACGTTCTCGCCCTGCCTGGGATCAGCGATGTCAAGCTGAGCGGCACGCGCCCGGATGAGATAAGTGTCGAGATTAGACCGCGAAGGCTCGCGGAATTCGGCCTGTCCTTCATGGATGTTGCCCGGATGATTGCCGCGACCAATCTCGATCTGCCGGGCGGACAGGTCCGCACACCGTCCTCAAACGTTGCGGTGCGTACGCTGGGCGAGAAGGATCGCGGGGAGCAGCTCTACGATATGGTGATTCGCAGCGATCCGTCGGGCCGTGTGGTTCGCCTCAGCGATCTGGCGACGATCGTCGACGGTTTCGAAGACGTGAACGTTCTGGGGCGTTTCAACGGCAAGCCGGCAGTCGACGTAACCGTCTACAAAACTGCTGATCAAGATGCCATAGCGATCGCTCAAAGCGTCCGAGCACTCGTGGCGGGTAAGATGGGCACGCCGCTGACACTGCCGTGGGAAGACAGGCTACGCGCCGCGTTCTCAGGTAGGCGTACGATCCGTGCCATCTACGACAGCGCTTTGGCAAGGAGGTACCCGCCGGAGGTGCATCTTGCCCTGCATACCGATTTGTCACGCTATATTGAAGGGCGCCTCGATCTGCTCCGGCGCAACGGCTTCTGGGGCCTGGCCCTGGTGGTGCTTTCACTGCTCACCTTTCTTCATTGGCGGGTTGCTCTGTGGGTCATGATGGGCCTGTTGCTGGCGATC
>JBHHXS010000218.1:0-6195 GCA_046757145.1 Phycisphaerae bacterium
TCGGGCTCAAGAGAAGGTGGAGGAGAAGGCACACCCCCGAATCGCGAGGCGACGGCTGAGATGGGGCAGATCGAACGACGCCGACGGCGAGAGGGAATATGCGGAGACTTCTCCTCCACCTTTCTTGCACCGGCGGCTTGACAAAGGCTGCCTCATAGATGGTGTAGCGGTCAGACCCCACAACAACGCGTTTTCTCGAGTCGTGCGCCCAACTGTAGTACTGAGGCCTACTTGGAGGCCGCTGCCAGCGACTCGACCGTGTGCCCCTCAGGTATGGGCTTGCTGAACTTGCACTTGGGATACTTGCTACACCCAAGGAATTGCCCCGAACGCCCCTTGCGGATAACCATCGGCTCCCCACATTCATCACAGGGGACGTCCGTCGGTATGGGTTTGGGCCGTACGGCTCCTGGCACCTCAGCCTCCGCACGCTTCTTCGCGCTCCCGCGCAGATTCGCCACGAACTTGCACTTCGGGTACCTGGTGCACCCGAAGTATGGTCCGAAGCGGCCTGTCTTGATCACGGCGTCGCCGCCGCAATCCGGGCACGCCAGATGACCGTCCTCGGGCCAGGTCTCGACGACGGGCCTGCCCGTGCGCGTCCATGCGAAGCCCTCGGGCGGTGGACCCAGCGCCGCTAGGTCCACCTTACCGTTCCGATCGCGCGGGACCTTGACGGGTCTGCCGTTCGATGCTTGTGCATTGCCCGTTTCGGGCGGGGCATCAGGGATCTTCCCCGCCTCCTCGAGGGCTCGAAGGTGGTCCAGCTTGTCGGTGGGCATGGCGTTACGGCAGCGTGGGAATCCCGAACAGCTTAGGAAGGCGCCGCGCTTGCCTGTGCGGATAACCATGCTTCGACCGCATTTGTCGCATCGAACACCCGCGTCAGCCGGTCTGGGCTTCTCTACATACACACCCGCCGGCATTGGCTGCGTTGTCTTGCACTTCGGATAGGCGGTGCAGCCGAGGAAGCTCCTTCCCCGAGAGAACTTAACGGCCATCGGCGACCCGCACACCTCGCAGCTTTCATGAATATCCTCCGCCCGGACCTTCTTGAGCGGCACGCCGTTCTCATCGCTCGGCAGTGTGAAGCTGCACTCCGGATACCCGGTGCATCCGAGGAAGGATCCAAGCCTGCTCTTGCGCAGCACCATTGTCCTGCCACAGGCCTGGCACGGATGATCGGAGACCGTCTCTGGTATCGGTTTGCCGTCGTCGTCGATATTCCTGGAGCCCTTGCACTCGGGATACCCGGAACAGGAGAGGAATCGCCCGTTCCTCCCTATGCGGTATACCATCTGTTTGTCGCAGTCGGGGCATCGATACTCGCTGGGTTGGGCCTTGGCGCGTTCCATATTCGCCCGCGCATTCTCAAGAGACTCCCTGAACGGCGCGTAGAACTCGCTTAATACATGGACCCAATCGAGGTGCGCCTCCTCTATCTTGTCCAGCTCTTCCTCCATATACGAGGTGAACTTCACATCCATGATTTGTGGAAAGTGCTCGACGAGCTTTTCAGTAACAAGCTGGCCTCTCGATGTCGGGTGCAGGCGCTTGTCGATCAACTCTACGTAGTTGCGGTCCTGCACGGTCTGTATGATGGCTGCGTAAGTGCTGGGTCGCCCAATGCCTTCCGATTCCAGCTTCTTTACGAGCGACGCCTCCGTATAGCGCGGTGGCGGCGAGGTGTAGTGTTGTTGCGGAGCCACATGCATGGGAGCGACTTCTTGGCCGCTTGCAAGCGCTGGAAGCAACAGCTCACCACCATTGGTGGTTTGCAGGACGCGCTGAAAGCCGTCAAACACTAATCTGCGCCCCGTCGCCCGGAAAAGTACTTCACCTGCTGCGATCTCAGCGGCTATGAGGGCTGTGGTGTTGTCCCACTGCGCGGGCGTCATCTGACACGCTACAAAGCGCCGCCATATCAGTCCGTAGAGTTTGTACTGGTCCACGGTGAGGTGGCTTCTCAGGTGTTCAGGCTCGTGCCTTACATCGGACGGGCGAATAGCCTCATGAGCCTCCTGGGAGCGTTTAGCCTTTGAGAATACGTTCGGCTTGCCAGGAAGATACTTCTCCCCATACTGCTCCACGATCAATCGCCTAACCGCTTCAACCGATTCGGCGCTCAGGTTGGTTGAATCCGTGCGCATGTAGGTGATTAGTCCCACACGCCCGTCCGTGCTGCCTAGATCAATGCCCTCATAGAGTTGTTGGGCCAGCCGCATGGTCCGCGACGGAGCGAAGCCCAACTCGGTCGAGGCGGCCTGCTGCAAGGCGGCGGTAGTGAGCGGCGGCCCGGGCTTCGGCATGGTACGGCGCTTCTGTATACTCTTCACAACGAACCGCGGCGCCGCACGCGGATCGACCCGCCCTGTCACACGGATTCTCTTGAGCCCCTTGTCTGCGTAGGCTTCCCAGTCGGCCTCGTCCACTTCCTCCGTAATGAACCCGAGAGCTTCAGCGATTTGACGAGCTTCCTCTGATCCGGCGGGGGCGAAGTCCGTCCCATTCAGTTTGACCAACTCAGCCGGAAAACAGGAATGCTCTGACAACCAGGCATTGCGCTGTTTTGCCGGGCGCCTGGTGTCCGCGTCCTGCTCCTTGCCACTCCCGGATCGCAAGAACGCCTGCCATGCTTCGCTCAAAGTGCTCGCTTCGCCTGAGTCGGTCGTGAAGCATGCGCTGATCCGCCATGATTCTTCCGGCACGAAGACGCGTATTTCCTTCTCGCGTTCGACGATGAGGCGAACGGCTACGGACTGGACCCTGCCGGCCGAGAGCCCCCGGGCCAGCTTCGACTGCAACAGTGGGCTTAGCTGATATCCCACAATCCGATCGAGCAGCCGCCTCGCCTGCTGGGCGTTCACCTTATCCAGGTCCAACGTATGTGGCGAGGCAAACGCCGCCTGGATGGCTGATCGGGTTATCTCGTTGAAAACGACACGGTGCGTGCGTTGCGGGTCGAGCTCAAGAGCCGCGATGAGATGCCAAGCGATAGCCTCACCCTCACGATCGAGGTCGGTGGCAAGGAACACCTTGTCGGCCCCGGCGGCTGCCTTCTTTAGCGACGAGATGACGCGCTGTTTGTCTGCAAGGTTCTGATAGACCGGCGCGAAGCCGTTGGCAAGATCGATGCCCAACTCACTCGGGGGCAAGTCGCGCACGTGCCCCATACTCGCCACAACCTCGTACCCAGGTCCTAGATAGCGGTTTATGGTCTTGGCCTTAGCCGGGGATTCGACTATAACCAGCGATTTTCCGGTATGCTCGGATTTTTTGACCACCGGCTAGCTACCTCCATGGTCTCTCGGCTAGGCCCGTGCCGAAAAGGGCCGGTGGTTAATATCGACAGTGGCCCTTTTGGTCTCCAGCCGAGCAGCGACGAGCCCACCCCCGGGAGCAGGGCAGGGATTTAACAGGACAGTATGTAGCTGTCAAACCGATGGAGCCCTGACGCCGGGATCGCGGGTTGATTTCAGCGATTACGCACTTATATTCACACGCTCCCCAAGAGGTGGCATTGGGCGTCGTTACAGCAAGGGTGTGAGAACTAATGTTAAAATTCTTTCGTAAACACAACAAGACGCTGTTGGCCGTGTTCATGGCATTGTTGATGATCGTATTCGTCGGCGGGCAGGCGCTTCAGAGCCTCTTTACGCCGGAGACAAACCTGATCGTGGCGGAGACCTACCTGGGCCGCATCGAGACAGCTGACCAGCGCCGTGCCGATGCTTCCACCAGAATCCTCGCGGCCATGGGGCTCAATTGGCAACATCCGATGGGCGGAAACAACGAACCGCTGACGATTGTCGACTGGGTTCTGCTCACGCGTGAAGCGCAGCGATTTCAAGCGCAGGCGAGCATACCATCGGTCAAGGCGTGGCTGGGTGCCCGCGAGGGTGATGTAGACGCGGTAGCACGTCGCCTGCGTGTGAAACCGAGCTTCATCTACACTGCCCTGAAAGAACTGCGGTCGGTGCAGATAGTCGCCCAAGCCATGGTGGGCATCAACGTCCCCAGCACAGCCGAAGTGCGTAAGGCGGTCCGGGATGCCCTGGACAAGGTACGAGTCAACGCTGTGGTATTACCTGCAGAGGCGTTCGTGGACGAACTCAGACAATTCCCCGAATCTGCGCTGACGGCGCAGCTCGAGGCTCATCTGGACGCGAAGCCGGCCGGGCCGCTTGATTTTGGCTACTATGTCGAGCCGACGCTGGCAGTGCAGTACATTAAGATTGATCGCGCAAAGCTGGCTGCGAGTATACGCGTACCAAACCACGAGAAGAAGGCAAGGCACTACTACAACGAAAACCGTGAGAAGGATCCCGCGTTCAGGCGCCCCCCCCCCGAACCACCCTCGCCTGACGACGAGGAGCCGTCCACCGCAGAGGAAGCCGAAGCCGAGCAGCCTTCCCCGTTCTTAACGTGGCAGGAAGGCCGGGAGCGGGCGATGCACGTTGTACGCGAGCAGCGTGCCGAGGAGGCGGCGGAACAGATCGCCAACTGGCTGTGCAGTTACGACGCTGAGCGCTGGCTCGAAGTCGAACGCGGCGAGGACCTGTATAAAGCGGCTCCTCCCGCGGTCGCTGATCTGGACTATTACGACAGCATGATCGCACAGGTTCCCGGTACGATAGCCTACCCTGAAGCGTTGACGGTCGTCGTGACGGACGAGTTCTCCAGGGCCGAGGCACATGACGTCCCGGAGATTGGGTTGGCGGTCTACAGCCCGGGGCGCGGCGCGACTCGGAGTCTGGCGGCGCTAGCGTTCCGCAGCCAGCCCATAGTCCCGACCATCCCAACAGACGCGGGTAGTAGGTATGCCGACTACCTGTCACTGTATCAGACGTGCCCCTATCCGCTGAAGGACGAACACGGTAACCTGTACGTGTTCCGGGTCGTCGGTTCTACACCAGGCCATTCTCCAGCGTCCCTTGCTGAGGTGCGAGACAGGGTTGTGAAGGATCTACGTCTGATCGACGGGTACGAGCTTGCCAAGTCATGGGCGGCGACGCTAAGGCACTTGGAAGGCGTCGAGAGCCTGAAGGAAGCTTATGAAGCCGACGGCGAACTCGCCAGCATCTTTGCTGAGAAGGAAGGGCACGGGGGGGGATACTTCACCTCGACTCCCGTAGCAAGGGTCAACCGCGACCTTCTGAATGCGGGTATCGACACGGATCAGACGTACGTCGGAGGCGGCATCGGAATGGTCCCGAGCGAGGTCGTGAATGAGTGGTTCGAGCTGGAGTACACCGTCGACCACACGGACGTGTACGAACTCCACGACCGGGCAGCGGTGCTGGTAGTCGAGTGGGTGGAAACGGAACCGGCGCGCTTCGACGAGTTTGAAGACATGAAGGGTCAGCTAGCCGGGCAACTCGCGGCGCGTCGTACGCAGGCTATTCTCGCAGATTGGTTCGACCCGGAGCAAATCCGCGGGCGCAATGGATTCGAGCTGATAAACAAGAAGTAGGTCAGCGGTGATCGTCCGCATGTTTAGGCGTACTGTAGACGCCGCGCTCGCAGGCCACCGCAAAACTCTCGACCGTGCCTTTGAATACCTCCCATGCGTCGCGAATGCGGTCTGCCTCTGCGGGCTCTATCACTCCGTCATCCTCAATGGAGCGGGTGACGGTCATAAGCAACTGGCTGAACTCCTTTACGAGGCGCTGGGTGTTCGCCAGGAGCTCGGCACCGGGGTCGGGAGGTGAATAAGCGGTGTTCGCCACGAAGAACCCATTTGCCTCATGGCAGATCCAGTTGACCACCTCTTTGTCGCCGGTCACACGTACGATCTCAGCGAGGCGGTCAAGCGGGTTTCGCGCCCCGCTGGCGTCGGGGTTTTCGGGGTCCGACTCCTGACACCATTTGTAGATCAACGCCGGGGAAAGGCGTATTGCCGCCGCTAAAGCCTTGACACCTACAATGTCAGCCGCGCGTTTGAGAACCTCGTGCGATCGCATGGACGATTCCTCGTATTGTCCGCCGCCTATAATAACACACACGACCGCCTGTAGTATACGGGGCAGGCCAAAGGCAGTGCGTCCCATGCTCGAGTATCACGTCCAGACCAAGCACGAGGTGGAGGGGCTACTGCGTGCCGCCGGCGCTCGGCCGCTCAAGCGGCTCGGGCAGCACTTTCTTATCGACGGGAACCTGATGAGGAAGTTGGTCGCTGCTGCCGATCTCGATCAC
>JBHHXS010000219.1:0-6193 GCA_046757145.1 Phycisphaerae bacterium
GTACATCATCATGACGCCTGCGAGCCCGGGTCGTTCCGAACCCACGTGGTTGGGTGCTCTCGCACGTATCCCAGCGCTCAGGTGCTCGGTAGAGGAGCTGACCCGGGTGGCGAGCACGGCCAGGTTGGGTATGATGGCCTTCGATTGGGTTGTTGCTTCCTGCCTCGGGGCGTAGGTGTGGCTGCGATTATGGATGACCTGACAACATTGAGTATTAGTGAGTTTCTGGAGAAGGTGGCAGAGCGGACGCCAACGCCGGGCGGTGGGGCGGTGGCGGCGCTAGCCGGCGCCTTGTCATGTGCGATGGCGCACATGGTGGCCTCTTATTCCGCCGGCAAGAGGACAGAAGCCGATGCGCAGGCGGAGGTGGACGACGTTCGCGACAAGCTGCACGGCGCGGACGAGCTCATGCGCGCGCTTATTACGGCGGATGGGTCGGCGTACATGGCGATGACCAGAGCGGCTGGGGACGCAAAGACGAGCGCGGCGGCTCAGCGCACCTACCAGGATGCAGTCATGCGTGCGATCGGCGTTCCCATGGAGATGGCGGCTTTGGCCTGCAGCACGCTGTCGACACTCGGTGCGTTCAAGGAATCGGCCAGCCGGTTCATGTTGAGTGATTTGGGCGTTGCAGCGGTTTTGGCGGCGGCAGCAGCGAGGGCTGCGGTCCTAAGCGTCCGCGTTAATGCACGCGAAATCAGCGACGTCACGCTGCGCGAGAAGATCATCGCCGACGCGGACGACATCGTCGCTCGGTGCACGGGACACCTCGATTCGATCGAAGCATATGTCGGCGCCCGCCTTTAGCAGCACTCTGCCCGGAGCCGATAAACGCATTTGATGGATGAATCCCCGCCATATCATCTTGACATCGAGGGTCTTGAGACTACGCGTGATCCCGGGTGTCGGGGCGGCGGCCTGCGCAACCGCCCGTGGGTAGGTATTCGATTCGCCTGCTGCAGCGTCTATGCGAGGGTGTATCGCAATCGTGAGGGCACTGCCTACCGCGGTAGATGCCCGCGCTGCAACAGGTGGGTAACGCTGCAGGTCGGCCCCGACGGCACCGATGCACGGTTCTTCATCGCAGAGTGACGGAGTGGGCGTCCGGGCTGCGCTTGCAGTTGGCGGCTTCTCGCCTCGATAGATATAATCCCCGATGCCCTGCCAGGAAGTGACACCTGTGTACGAAAGGATGGACGGGCTTGGTCAGCAAGATGCTGTTTCCCGCGGAACTGCCCACGTGGGCGTTGTTCGCGGAATTGGTCATGGCAGGAGCTGTGGTTGTCATGGCCGGCTCGCTCTTCACACGATATGCGGCCGTGCTGGCGGAGCGGCTGAATCTCGGAAGTGGTTGGATCGGGCTTATACTCCTGGCTACGGTCACGAGCCTGCCCGAGCTGGTTACCGCCGGAACTGCCACGACCATCGGGAACGTCGATCTTGCTCTTGGGGCGATCCTCGGGAGCTGTTGCTTCAACATCACGCTGATTGTGCTGCTTAATGCGCTCCTAGGAGGTGGATCGGTGCTGCGCAAGGTGAGTGCGGCACACGTGTTGACCAGCTCCTTCGGGCTGCTGCTGATAGGTGAAGCGCTTCTGGGAATGGTTCTGCTCGACAAGTTCTCGAGCAGGAGCCGGATTTCACAGGTGGGTGAGTTGTGCTGGGCCGCCCTGATCGCCGTTACGTATCTAGGCTGTGTGCGCCTGGTATACCGTTTCGAGCGCACGTTAGGCGAGGACAAGGTGGCCAAGCGTGTCCGGCACAGCGTCGGAGCGGGGCTCTGGAGCAAGCTTGCGGCGACTGCCACCGTTCTTGTAGCGGCATCATGGTGGCTGGCACTGCTCGGGGATACGCTCAGCACGCACGAGATCAAGATGATCGGCCGACCGTTGGGGGCGACGTTCGTCGGCGCTTGCTTTTTGGCCTTGGCGACCTCACTGCCTGAGATCGTCACGAGCATAGCATCGGTACGAATGGGTAATGTCGATCTGGCGCTCGGGAACATCTTCGGGTCGAACATGTTCAACATCTTCGTAATCCCTTTTCTTAAGGTCGTTTCGGTGTGCCACGGGGACGCACGTCTGCTCGCTACGGAGGCATTCACCGGTACGCAAAACTTGATAGCAGGACTACTGGCGATCGTCCTGACCGCAATCGCCCTGGGGGGTCTGGCTTACAAGAGCCAGGGGAAGCTGCTTAGGCGATTCGGGTTTGATTCGATCCTCATCGCGATTGCCTACTGCGGTGGCATGCTCCTGCTGCTGATGGACGGTTCTCGATGACGCGACCGGCGGAGTAGGGAGTTTCCATGGGTCGTCGCCGCCGACAACAACCAACGACCCCGATGGCCGAGTCGAGACGAGGTTCATCTGCACCGGAACCGGCGTGCGAAGTGTCGCCGCGGCCCAGCAGCACTTACGCCGCGCGCCTGCGCGTCGTGGTTCTTATCGCGGTTGTCGTAGCGGCGGTCGTCACCTTCGTGCAATGGCCGGTTCTATCGGCGCATGCTCTGGCGTTCGATGACGGCGAGTTCATTGTTCACAACCCTGCCATCCAGAACCCGGGCCTCGCCTCGACCAAGCGCTTCCTCTGTGAGGTGTTAGAGCCTTCCACAGTTCATGGGTATTACATTCCCTTAACCATGATATCGTTGATGCTGGACTATGCGGCAGGGGGGCGCCCGGACGATCTGCGACAGTTCCATCGCACAAACCTCGCGCTTCACGTCATGACCACGGTCGCGGTCGTCGTTCTCTTGTCTGTTCTGTTCGGCCGCCCCTGGATAGCGGGCCTGGTTGGTATACTTTACGGCATCCACCCGCTGGTGGTTGAACCCATCGCCTGGGTGGGAGAGCGAAAGACCGTGCTTGCCACCTGCTTCGCGCTGTGGTGCATGGTGGTATACGTGCTGCACGCGCGTCGCAGGCGTCGCTCGTTGGCGCTGGCCTCGATCGCCTTGTACCTACTGGCCGTGATGTCGAAACCCACCACGGTGCCGCTGCCGATCCTGTTGCTGATTCTGGATTACTGGCCGTTGAACCGACTCAGCCGGCGAGCTCTTATAGAGAAGATCCCGCTCTTCGTTATAGGCGGCGCGTCGGCGGTGGTCACGCTCATCTCCAACGCGCGCACTGCCAACATCACGCTGCCTGTGAGTGCACCAGTAGCACCACTGCTACTTCGCATAAGCCATAACCTGTTTTTCTACGTGCGGAAGATCGTCTGGCCGGGGACCCTGACGCCGTTCTATCCGTCTCCCGAACCCTTCGCATTGAGTCAACCCATCGTGCTGGGCAGTGTCGTCGGCGTCGTCGTTGCCGCTGCGGCGGTCGCGGTGTCACTTCGCCGGACGCGTTGCCTGCTGGCCGGTGCCCTGTTTTTCCTTGTTGCGTTGTCGCCCACCTTGGGGATTGTCGGGTACAGTTGGATCAACGTCTCAGATAAGTACGCCTACCTCCCGGTGGTGGGTTTGCTCCTTCCGTTGGCGTACGCCTTGTGCAGCTTCTGGGATGGGGGGACGCGCGCTGCCGGCACTCTCGTACGACGCGGCGTAATCGTCCTGGGGGCGATGGTGGTTGCAGCTGCGGCGGCGGGCGGCGCGCGATCTTATCTGCGCGAATGGCGGGACTCGGAGAGTCTGTACACCCATATGCTCGCAGTGGCGCCGCGCGCCGCGGTGCTTCACTACTCTCTGGGCAATACTCTGTCGGACCAAGGTAGATACGAAGAGGCCATCGAGCATTATCAGTACGCCGTCCGGGCGCGCCCCGACGTGGCGGATATACATGTCGGGCTCGGGGGAGCGCTACTACGTGTCGGAAGGGCCGATGAGGCGCTTCAACAGTACACCCAAGCGCTTCAGATCGACCCCGCCTGCGCCGCAGCTCATAATGGGATGGGGATTGTCTTCAGCACCCGCGGCGACATGGAGCAAGCTTCAGTGCACCATGCCGAGGCGGTACGAATCAACCCACGATTTCTCGACGCGCGCATCAACCTGGGTGGCCTGAACCTGCAACGTGGACTTGTGGATGATGCGATCGAGCAGTTCAAGGCGGCGCTGAAGATAGCCCCCCGTTCGGTCGAGGCGCACGTCAATATGGGAGTCGCCCTCAGGCGGCAGGGTCGGCTTGACGAAGCACTGCGTCATTACGAGGCTGCCCGAAAGAGCGAGCCATGCCACCCCGCGATACTCCGCAACATCGCTTCAGTTCTGCAGGAACAGGGGAAGACCCGCGAGGCGGCGGTGCAGCGTGTCAACGCCCTGTTCTGCGAGGGGCTGAGCTTGGAGCGTCGGGGCCGGCTCGAGGCGGCAAGCGAGCAGTATAGGAAGGTGCTGGAGCTTCTCCCGCACCATGCTGAAGCTGCGAGGAGACTCGACAACCTGAGCGCTGCCCGTAGGGGGGGTTGATGCATTAGCCATGCCGGCGGCAAGATCATCAAAGGAACAGTACCGGGCTTATCAAGGGGTTCGGGCCAAGCGGCGACGGGACGACGGGGCGGGTGGCGAGCAGGCCGCCCCCACCGGGTCCCGGCGATCTGCGCACCTGCGGGAGTACGCCTGTTGGCTCAGGCCCTACAGGGGGCGCTTGCTGGCAGTGTTCGTGTTGGCCCTGGCGAGCGCGGGTCTCAGTTTGGTTCTGCCTCTCGTCGCCCGCTTCATTATAGACGAGGTTCTCACCGACGCGACCCAGCCGGCGCGGGAGAAGCTCCGCTTACTCATCTGGTTGTGCGCAGGGACGCTGCTGTTGCTGTTGGTATCCACCGGCGTAGACACGGCGCGGTCGTACATCATGTCGGTTCTCAACGCCAAGGTGGTTTTCCGTTTGAGGCAGCGGCTTTACGAGCGTTTCCTGCGGCTCCCGCTGGCCACGCTGGCGGAATTCAAGACGGGTGGGGTAGTGTCGCGCCTGTCGCAGGACGTCGACAAGGTCACCGGAATAGTCCAAATGGCGGTGATCACACCTGCCGTCGCGGCGATCCGCGTCGTGCTTACGGTGGGAGTTCTGGTGTTCATAAGCTGGGAGATGGCCCTCATAGCCGGCGCTCTGATCCCGCCCGTCGTGCTGATCAACCTCATGTGGATCCGCAAGGTCAGGCCTATCTACCGCGCGATCGCCGAGTCGCGATCCAATATCGACGGACGCGTGACGGAGACGCTCGGCGGCATCCGCGTCGTGAGGTCGTTTCGACGCGAGCGCCGCGAGGAGCGGGAGTACGCGTTGGCTCACCATACGATCATCCGCATGAAGCTCCTGGCGGAGCGGCTTCGACTTGTCGTTACCGGAGGATGGGGGCTCTTGATACCTGCGGTGAGCTTGGCCATCGTCGGGTTCGGGGGATATCGCGTAATCCGCGCCGAGGGCACGGTGGGCGATATAATCGCATTTCAGATGTACGCCTTCATGCTGCTTCATCCCGTGTCTCAGATTGTAAACTCTCTGAGCTCGACCCAGCAGTCACTCGTCGCTATGGAACGGGTCTTCGCGATAATGCAGCACCCGCAGGAGAAACCCGACGTGCCCGGAGCAGTCGACATGCCACCGACCGTGCGGGAGTTCAGCTTCGAGGACGTGTGGTTCGAATACCGCAATGACCGCCCGGTGCTGAAGGGGATTTCGCTTGTGGTTCCCGGCGGCACCACGGTTGCGCTGGTAGGCCCAAGCGGAGGAGGGAAAACGACGTTGATTGACCTCGTCGCCCGCTTTCATGATCCGACGTCGGGGCGAGTGCTCGTGAACGCCACTGATCTGCGTACCATTCGTCTGGCAAGTTATCGTGAGCGGTTGGCGATCGTACCTCAGGAAGTATTCCTATTCGACGGCACGGTGCGCGATAACATCGCCTATGGCCGACGCTCGGCCTGCGACGACGCCATATTTGACGCCGCCCGGCGCGCCAACGTCCATGAGTTCGTCCAGGCGCTCCCCGAGGGCTACGATACGATGATAGGAGAGCGTGGGCTGAAGCTCTCCGGCGGTCAGCGCCAACGACTGAGCATCGCCCGCGCCATCCTCGCTGATCCGGATATCCTTATACTCGACGAAGCTACAAGCAATCTTGACAGCGAGAGTGAACAGCTCATTCAGCAATCCCTGGCCGAGCTGTTCTCCACCCGTACGACGTTTGTGATCGCGCATCGACTGAGTACCGTCATGCACGCCGACATGATCGTGGTGATCCACCAGGGGCG
>JBHHXS010000220.1:0-6187 GCA_046757145.1 Phycisphaerae bacterium
TGTGAGGAATCCCGAACTGGTCCGTCAGAAGCTGGACACCGCCGTCAACTTCCTGAAGACCAGGCTCACGGCTTCAGGCCAGATGCTCATCGTCTCCCCCGCCGACGTTAAGGCGAAAGGTTTTCGTACTATCACTCACCCGGCAGTAGCTATGTACGTAGCTCCCGTGGTCGGCGTGAGTGGCGAGTGGCTCTACATCGGCACCTCCGCTTCGGCGATAAACAAATGCCTGGACGTCGCCGCAGGCCGGGAACCCTCGATAAGGTCGTGCTCGCGGTTCCGCCAGCAGGCACTTATACCTAACGGGCCTGTACGGTCGGCCTCCTTCAGCGACAAGTCCGATCTGGGGCAGCGATTGTCTGGAGTCGCTGCTATCATCGGGACCGTAGGCGGAATGGCCGCGGCGGGAATGCCTGATGATCACCCCGACTCACGCAAGCTCAAGCAACTGCTGCGATCGCTGTTGGCGGTCGTCATGAAGCTTCGCCCGGCTCTCCAGATGATTGACTTCTACGACTGCGAGTCTTCAGTAACGACGTTCGACGGGGTCACGCTGCGAGAGGACCGGGTCGTGAACTTCAAGGGTCTCATCTCTGGAGAAGCTCCGCAGACGGTTAACGCTCCATGCCGCGTGCGCCATTGAGTCGTAGCCGCGGTCATGAATCGGGTGGGCAGACCCGATGCCCGTGTGTAGTCCTTTGTGTGAGCCGGGTTGTGACCCCACTTCGGAACGGCCGACCGAGCTGTTGGGTCGGGAGAGCTTGTTTCGTTTGATGGGCGTGCCCCTTCGAAGGCGGCAACGCCACGTGGACTGCGTCGCTACGCAAGCCCTGCATTTTCCCCGCTTTAGATGATCGGCGCTTCGGCTACACAACCGCTGATGCCTGCGTGTGTCAGTTGCCGGGCACCGGTTGTGGTGGTAGGCCCAACGCATCAATCATGACATGAAAGATGACGTTCTGTTCAAGTACGCCGTGGAATAGGTGTGCCCGGGGACCACCTGCGTAGACCGCCACATCGGCACCGCTATGCGCCGCTTCGAGCATGGGGATGGCACACTCCTGCAGGTAATCCGGGCTCTGCGTGTCGACGTCGGTAAGATCGGGACGCCCCATGGTGATACCCTGGAACCCGCACCCCCAGTGCACCGCATGCTTCGGGCCCTCCGGCTGCCCCAGGGAGGCGCCGGTGTAGCCCGGGCCGCTGGCATACACGAGTGCGGTGTATGGCAATCCCAAGGCATCCACTGCCAACCGCGACGATGCGCCGCCCGGCGCCCCTGCTGCCTCACCCTGCGCCGCCGATGCCATTACCTTGCCGAGAATCGGATTACCGCGCACCGCGTGTCCGACGATTGCCAACGAGTGGTCGTGATCGGCAGTCACGATGACCAGAGTATGAGCAGAGTCGGTCTTGTTCAGGGCGATCTCGACGGCTCGGGCAAACTCAATAGTCTCCGTCAGTGCTCGATACGCATTGGCGGCGTGGTGAGCGTGATCGATACGCCCGCCTTCCACCATAAGAAAATACCCCTTCGGGTTTCGTGACAGGAGATCGATGGCCTTGGATGTCATAGCACTTAGCGAGGGCTCCCCCGCGGCGTCGTCCGCCCGGTCATGTTCGAAATGCATGTGCGAGTGCTCAAACAGGCCGAGCAGATGGCCGGTAACCGTCACATCGATGTCATCAAACTGAGCTTTGTTCCATACATAGGCGGCGAGTGGCCGATCGGACCATTCCGCTGTCAGGTCTCGTCCGTCATTGCGAAATCCGCTCAAATCGCCGTATTCCGGATCACTTACGCCTGCGGGGAGGAAATGTCTCCTGCCCCCGCCGAGCACGATGTCCATACCGTCCCCGAACGGAAACTCCACAAGCTGACGTGCGATGTCCGGGAAGTCCGCCTTCACGGCCGCGGGGGGCATCGCGGAGTCGTCCTCCCAGTAGCGGTCAGGTGAATGTGCGTAGCAAGCTGCCGGAGTTGCGTGCGTGACGTGTGTGGTTGTGACTATACCGGTGGACAGGCCCGCGCGCTCCGCCAGCTCTACTATGGTGGCAAGGCGATTGCCTGCAACACGCGCGTGGTCTCCCGGTTGTACGGCCTGGCTGACCGAGAGCGCGCCCGCCCGCGTCTTCACGCCCGTGACGATGGCTGTCATCGTCCCAGCCGAATCCGGCGTCTGCTGATCGGTGTTGTAAGTCTTGATCAAGGCGGTGTAGGGCAGTCTCTCGAAGCTGAGCACGTTCTCCTCACCACTTTTGCCGCCTAGCTGCCCCTCGAAGATTCGCGATGCTGTGACCGTCGATATGCCCATTCCGTCACCCACGAATAGTATCACGTTTTTCGCCGGGGCGTTGTTAGGCTGGAGTCGTCGCGCCGTGTCAACGGCGGCACGTCCCTCCCGATACCACCGCGCGGGAGTTTCCGAGGCGCACGCTGGAGCAAATGAGCTGATCAGCGCCGTTGCCAGGATTAGTAGTCGTCTCGTAATGCGTTAGCTCCGCTTGGCCGCTACTGCCCGTGCGCCGATCCGATCGCAGCCACGGCCAACTTGTCACACCGTTCGTTCTCGGGATGCCCTGAGTGACCGCGGACGTGCTCGAAGATCATGTCATGCTGTTCGACGAGCGCTTGCAGCGTTTGCCACAAGTCGGCGTTCTTGACCGGCGGGGACGTGGGCTTTTTGCCACGCCGCCAGTCGTTGGCAATCCACTTGTCCATCCACTGGGTCAGCCCATGAAGTACGTACTCGCTGTCACTGACAAGGCGCACCCGCCAGCGCTTAGATCCTTTCAGGGCGCGGAGACCCTCAATAACAGCTGTCAGCTCCATGCGGTTGTTGGTTGTGTTCCCAGCGGAGCCCGCTAGCTCCTTGACTTTGCCCGTGGCTGGGTGTTTGAGTATCGCGGCCCAGCCGCCCGGGCCGGGGTTGCCCCGACAGGCGCCATCAGTGAACAGAATGACATCCACCTCATCGCCCAACTCACTCAGCTCGCTGGAGGTTGTTCCGCTTTCGCTGCCTGGTTCCGGCCGGCCGGCGTCCCCAGAGCTTGACCATCGCCGCAGCGCCACACCTCGGACGCGTGCACCCGCCCACGATCCGGCTAGTATACGGCATCATCGTGTCGCTAGCACGGACAATGTAGATGGCCGACGCCAGTACGCCAATCATCGTAGCTGAACGCCTTACCAGGCGATACGGGCGCAGGACGGGCGTTGAGGAGCTGAGCCTCGACGTTCCCGACGGCACCTTGTTTGGCTTCCTGGGACCCAACGGATCCGGCAAGACCACTACGATCCGCGTTCTCCTGGGCCTCCTGCAAGCCAATGGTGGTCGTGCGCGCGTCTTCGGCCTCGACTGTTGGCGGGACAGCCACCGGATAAAAGCCGACGTCGGGTATTTGCCGGGCGACCTGCGATTATACCCCTGGCTCAACTGCAGAGAGGCCGTCAGGATACACACGCTGGTCCGTGGGCGTGATCTGTCCCGGGAGGCGCTGGAGCTGGCTGAGGACTTCAGCCTCGACCCCGACGTTCGCGTGCGCAGCATGTCGCGCGGGATGCGTCAGAAGCTCGGGTTGATACTCGCCCTCGCCCACCAGCCGCGCCTGTGCATTCTCGATGAACCGACGACGTCACTTGACCCCCTGATGCAGCAAAAGCTGTACGCACGCCTTCGCGAACGCGTATCCGCAGGGAATACCGTCTTTTTCTCCAGTCACACCCTGAGCGAAGTTGAGAGACTATGCGACCGCGTGGCGATCCTGCGCGAGGGACGACTCGTTGCCCATGAAACCCTCGAGGCCCTGCGGGCCCGCGCCAGGCGCGTGGTCACGATTCACTGGCGATCGTCCGCTCCTCTCGCTGAGATCGCGCCGCCGCCGCCAAACCTCGATTTGGTGGAGCGTAAGAACCGCCGATGGGTGGCCATGCTCACCGGCCCCGTGATGGACCTCGTCCGCTGGTGTGCGGATAAACCGATCGATGACCTCGCCATCGAGCATCCTGACCTGGGCAGGCTGTTTAGGGAGTACTACGAAGAAGTATCGGAGGACACTTGAACCGCGGGCTGTTGATAAAATCCATCCGCGAGGCATTGCCCAGCACCGTTCTTTTCGGGGTGGCTGCTGCAGCGTTTGAGGCACTACTCGCCTACCTCATTCCCATCTTCTATACGGAGCTCGCCGATCAGTGGCTACGCCTTGGAATTGTCGAAAACATCTTCAAGGGACTGCTGGGAGCCGATGCCGGCGGCCCGCTCGGCGCAGGGGTGATGGCATCCATCGCCTGGGTGCACCCCATTATGCTGACCCTGATCTGGGCCCATGTGATCATAAACTGTACTCGCCTGCCCGCAGAGGAGGTGGATCGCGGGACGATCGACCTGCTTCTGGCATTGCCCGTCTCGCGAACGGGGATATACCTCTGCGAGTCGGTCGTATGGCTCGGCGCGGGGCTTGGTGTCATTGCCATGGCCCTTGTGGGAAGCCTGGTCGGCTCACGCTTCGCAGCGCCGGACCTCCGGGCGGAACTTGCACCGCGCCTTGTTGTTGTGGTCAACCTGTACTGCCTCTATGTATCGGTCGGAGGCGTCACGTGCGTGGTGTCGGCCTTGAGCAACAGACGCGGGCGGGCGATCGGGGCGGTCTTTGCGGTCGTACTCGTCTCCTTCCTGATCAACTTCATCGCGCAGTTCTGGCACCCGGCCAAGAGCATCGCTTTCCTTAGCGTGCTTAACTATTACAAGCCTCTTAACATCCTGCGCGGATCGTCGTGGCCCATAGCCGACATGGGCGTCTTGCTCGCTGTGGGGGCGGTCCTGTGGTTTGTCGGCCTGCTCATATTCGCCCGCCGGGACATCTGCACCGTCTGACGCTCCGCCAGCTCCGTCCCCCTGCCCATGGACGCCGACCCACGCAGTACACCCACTCAGGAACGAAGGGCCTTCGCCGGTGAGGGTTAGACCCTGTATGTCGGTCACGTTACCTGCACGGCTGGGACACGTGAACCCAGGTTCCGGCGAACAGGTGCCGGTACCAGGGCCTACCACATCACCGTAAAACCGCCGGCCCCGCTCGTGGATGATCGCCACCTCCCATGGGTCCGGGAACCGTGACGCCCTCTTTGGCGGAGCCGATATTTCATTTGCTGACACTTTCCAGGCCGCGGTGGCGACGCCTTACCGCCCACCGTGCACGGACTGCCCAGGCCCCGATAAACTCGCATTCCATGACGGCCCTCGGGCGATCGCCGCGGTACGCCGGCACTGCAGGTCGTCCACCACCGACCTGGCCGATCGCCTGGAGCGCCGGCCGCGGTTGTGGGCTACCTCCGCACCGCAGGCGTGACGCCCGTGCGTTGGTGCCGTGCTGACGCTGTCGCACCATTGTGTGCGGTCATATAGCAACCAAGCCAGAGGATGCATATCATCCACTGGTGCTTCTAGCCGGATCGCACCAACGCCCGGCTGCAGCACGCAGCGGGAGGTAAGGATGGGATTATCGGTCGCATTTGTCAGCGGGCCAAGGGGTGCTGGGAAAAGCGCAGTCATCCGCACGATGATCGACAGGCTTTGGCGGACCAAGCCGCACTACATCAGGCTCGTGGCGATCGGCAGCGACAAGCGGCGTCCGGAGTCCGGGCGAAGACCGCCTGCCGATGCGGGCGTCGCCTCCGCTCGCTGGCTTGAATACGACACCGATCGCATATTCGAGGTACTTCCGGACGCCTTGACGGAAATCCACAGGCAGGACCGCTACGGGGCGGTGGTAGTGGAGGCGGATTCTGATCCGTCCCTTCGCTGTGCATACCCCTACGATCACCGCGTTTTCGTGATGCCCGTCCCGTCTGCCTTGGACCAGGTCTTCCGCAACCCCCGTCGGGCGGCAATCGAGCTCCAACGCGTCTTGGACGACACGGCTTCATTTGCCTCCGAGATCTTCGGACTGTTCAAAGCGGAGAGCCAGAAGGACCCGGACCCGCCCGAGGATCGCCCCTACATGACCGAGTCGCAGATGCGCAGTTTCCTTCACTCACCTTTGGGCGACGAGTTGGCCACACGCATCCAGCTCCAGCCACCGTATCACGGGTTGGTCGAGAGTGAGGTCATCATCGTCAACACAGGGGTAGGCAAGCGCACTGCGGAGTCGGATGAGTGCCTGCGCCGCATACGGCACCTGCTCGAGA
>JBHHXS010000221.1:0-6178 GCA_046757145.1 Phycisphaerae bacterium
GATCGAGGTAGGTCCGCGCTGGCATGGGCAGAGACACGGCGCGCACTGCAAGACACCCGGCAATTACTACAATGAGCATGGCATCGGAATCTGCCTCGTCGGGGATTTCACCAAAACGCGTCCGACGCCCAGACAACTCGCCTCCTTGACGCGGCTGGTGCGATTCCTGGTGGATCGGTGCCGCATACTGCCTGAGCGCGTAACCACCCACCGTGCAGTTACGGGAAAGACCCAATGCCCGGGGGACTTGTTCAGACTGGCGGATTTACAGCGAGCCCTGAGCGCCCCTACAACGGCCACAAGCATGCCCTAGCCGCCCATGAGACCGATTCATGTCCGCCTTAAGCACACATATCGGATGTTCTCAACTGCGCCCGCCGCAACGCCGAATGGTACAATTGTATACAGCGTGTCCGGGCATCGTCCGATAGAGTGCTATCGGCATGCGGTGGTCGGAGCGAGGACGGGAGCCGGCGCCCCATCGCCGCGGATCGTCGCAGACAGCGCGGTTTGGGAACCGCCTGCCCTTTGCAGGAGCAGCATAAATGACGAAGAGAAACCATCGGGTTCGTCTTGTCCGCCTGGTGACGGCGGTGGCCGTCGGGGGGAGTGCCTTCCAGCTCAGCGGTTGCGATCCCGCAGTTCGCACCACGCTCCTCACGGGGCTGGAGACCACTAGTCAGAGTCTATCGAACGCTCTGATTTCGGCGTTCTTCCTGAGCCTCCAAGACGATACGACCACCGATACAACCGGAATCACAACCAACTAGAGCGCTGCGAGCATTCGCCCGCTTGCGCCGTCGGAGGCGTGCTGCTGATCACGCCTTCGCCAGAGCCAGGTTGACCACCTCTCCATCTATCGTCACTTCGCGGGCGGTCAGGGCGGCGTTGAGCGGCCCGGAGAGCGTCTGGATGCTCAGGGTCTCCGCAGCTATGTAGTCCACAAACTCGTCGATAGCTGCGCGTATAGCAGGTGATGACGTCGTCAGGCTCAGGGTGATACGGTCCGCGATCTCCAAACCGGCGTTCTTGCGCAGGTTCTGGACGTTGCGGACGATATCGCGGGCAATGCCTTCGTTCCTGAGCGTTTGCGTAAGCCTGGTGTCGAGCAGTACCACCGTGTCCCCGTCTGCCACGCCGCCCCAGTCATCCCCATAGGACTTCGTGATGCGCACATCCTCGGGTTCGAGAGGGACGGCTTTACCGTCGATGGTGATCGTTGTCTGCTCGCCGCCGGCGAAGGCCCTCTCAAGTTGCCGCCCGTCAAGCCGACAGATCGCCTCTCGCGCCGCTGCCGTATGGCGGCCGAACTTCGCACCCAGTACCCGCATCTGCGGTTCGACGTGAGCCTGGACAATATCGTCCACCGACTCCCGCAATGACACTTTCTTAACGTTGAGCTCTTCGCGAAGCTGGTCGGCGAAGAGTTGCGCTGCGTCGCGCTCGATGCCGTCGGCTGGAACGACCAACATCTCACCCAACGGCTGCCGCACCTTGAGCTTGTGTTCCTTGCGCGCCGACCGCGCAAGCGAAACGAGTCGGATGGAGGCTGCAACACGCGCGGAAAGCTCCTGATCGATCAAACCTTCGTTCACCTCGGGAAACGGAGTGTGGTGCACGCTGGCGGCGGCACCGGCATCCTGATTGACTACCAGGTTCTGATGGATGGCCTCTGCCAGGAATGGCACCACCGGGGCTATCAAGCGGTTCAGCGTGGTCAGCACCTCGTATAGAGTTGCATATGCGGCACGTTTCTCGTCCAGCCACCCCTCACCATAGAAGCGTCGTCGAGAGCGTCGGACGTACCATGTACTCAGCACGTCGATGAAGCGCTGCGCTTCAGCGCAGAAACGCGCAACGTCAAACGAGCCGTAGGCCTCATGCGCGACGCGGATCAACTTGTGCAGGTCGGAGAGTATCCACCTGTCGAGCAGAGAGCGTTCTTTCAGCGAGACGGTATGTTCACGCGGTGTGAAGCCGTCGACCCTGGCGAGATTGCAGAAAAACGCGTAGACATTCCACAAGGGCAAGACGACCTCGCGGCGGACGGCGTCGCAGTGAGCTGTCCCGAACAGCAGGTTGCGCTCCGGGGAGGCTTTGGCGTACAACCACCGCATGACGTCCACGCCGATCTCCTCCGCTGCACCGTCGAAGTCGACGGCGTTGCCGGACGACTTGTGCATCGGCTTCCCCTCATCGTCCATTACCAGCCCGTAGCCTTTGAGCACCCTGAAGGGCGACCGCCCGACCATCATGGTGCTGACGGCGAGTAGCGCGTAGAACCAGTTGCGGAACTGCCCGGGCAACGCTTCCACAACAAAATCGGCCGGGAACCACTGCTCCCAGTAGTCCCGATCGGAGAAGTAACCCATGGTTGAGAGCGAGACGATGCTGGCATCCAACCAGGGGTTGCCTACGTCGTTGATGCGCGAGACGTTCTCATCCCCGCATTGAGCGCACCTGATCTTGACGGCATCGACCCAAGGCCTGTGCGGGGAGTGGCCTTCAAACCGGTCCCACCCGCTGACCGCACGGGCTTGCAGCTCTTCTCGCCCTCCTATCACATCTACATGCCCGCATTGATGACACTCCCAGATCGGCAAAGCCAACCCCCAATACCGCTTCTTCGAGATCATCCAGTCGCCCATGTTGCGAAGCCAGTCCAGTTCACGCTCCAGCCCCCATGCGGGTATCCAGCGCGACTGTTTGGCAGATTCCATGATCCGCTCACGCCAGTTCATATTGATGAACCACTCATCTACCAGACGGTAGACAAGCTCATCCCTGCATCGCCAGCAGTGCGGATAGCGATGGAAGTACCGTTCCTTTGCTAAAAGCACTCCCCGGGACTTGAGATCAGCTACAATATCATCAGCGACCTCGTCGAAGCGTCGTGCGGCCAGGAACCCGAACTCCGGGCGGAACCTGCCATTCTCGAACAGGGGTGCTATCTGCGGGAGACCCAACTCTCTGCCGAGGTGGTAGTCTTCCGCACCGCACCCGGGCGCGATGTGGACGATGCCAGTTCCCTCGGACTCGGTAACCTCTTCCCATGCGATGACACGGTGCGCGGGCATCGCTTCAGCGGCGCCCTCGAGCATGTCGAAGGGGCCCTGAAATGTCAGGCCGACGAGCGACGCACCGGGTATGCGCTCGACGACCTCGAACTCACCGTTGTTCTTGAAGAGGGCCTGGATGGACATAAGGGGAGGGAGCCTGCCTCCCGCGTCTCCCTCTACCGGATGAGTCCGTTTTCTTTCAAAATTGCCGGCACCGACGTAAAACGACTCACTTCCCTGTCTGACCTTCACATAGGTCATGTCCGGCTTGACTGCTGCTGCCACGTTTGAACTTAGTGTCCAGGGCGTTGTGGTCCAGACGAGCAGGCTCTCTCCGGGGCGCTCGCGTAGCGGGAACTTGATGAATACGGAAGTATGAGGCACCTCGCGGTACCCCTCGTTCATCTCCATCTGGCTGATGCCGGTCCCGCAGCGCGGACACCATGGCATCACGTCCACCCCCTTGTACAACAGGCCCTTCTCATGGCACTTCTTGAGGAAGGCCCAGATGCCGTAGTTGTTCTCGTCCGACATCGTGTAGTACGAGTTGTCCCAGTCCATCCACAAACCGAGCCGCTTCGACTGTTCCGTCTGAATGGCGGCGAACCTGCGAGCCCTGGCCTTGCACTCCTCGACGAACTTGCCGATGCCGAAGGATTCAATCTCTTTCTTGTCACGGAAACCGTGTTCCTTCTCGACCTCGACTTCTACCCAAAGACCCTGACAATCGAAGCCGTTCTGGTAGCGCAGCTCCCTCCCGATGGCTGCATGGTAGCGCTGATAGATGTCCTTGTAGGTGCGTCCCCAGGCGTGGTGCACGCCCATGGGGTTGTTGGCAGTAATGGGTCCGTCCAGGAATGACCACTTTTCCTTACCTGCGTTGATCTCACGGAGCTTTTCAAACGCCCCGGTCCGTTCCCAGAAGGCGAGAATCTCGCGCTCCAGGGCCGGGAAGTCGGTCCTCGGTTCTACCTTGTCGAACGCCATCTGCTGTTCCTGTTCCTGCAGCTCAGCCGGTGATGCGTGCCACGCGCCACCGATCGGACGACGGCTGCATCTATATGAACGCCAGCGTCGGCCTGGCGCGGAGCTCTATCAAGGGTTAGACCCTATGAACTCGGAACACCGCAAACCGTGCAAACAGCTGGACTGCCCTTGCCAACCCTACTTGACCATTCAGCGTTGCTCAAGAGCGATTCGAAGTCGGACGATACGTCCTGAAAGGCTGTGGGTCTCCACCCTACGGGTGTACAGCCTTTGACGGGGAATCCGGGGGACGGCGAACCCGGGTTCCCCTGTTCTTACCTTCGCATCACCCGGTAAGCGCAGGGATCTTCCCGGCCTGCTCCAGCAGTTCACATATAGCGACCGCAGCCTCCTGAGGGGACGTTGTCGACGTATCGATGACCAGCTCCGGGGACTGAGGGGCTTCGTAGGGATCGTCAATCCCGGTGAACCCTCTGATTTCTCCAGCACGGGCCTTCTTGTACAGCCCCTTCGGGTCTCGCTGCTCGCATACTTCTATTGGCGTATCGCAGAAGACTTCAAGGAAGTTGTCCGAGCCTATGGTATCACGGGCTACCTGGCGGTCGGCGCGGTACGGGCTGATGAACGCGGTGGCAGTGATCACGCCGGCATCGACAAAGAGCTTGCCGACCTCGCCGATCCTCCGAATGTTCTCCTGGCGATCCTCGGTGCTGAACCCGAGGTTCTTGTTTAAGCCGTGGCGGATATTGTCACCGTCCAACACATATGCAAGGTGGCCACGCTGGACCAGCGCGTGCTCGAGCGTGTAGGCGATCGTGCTCTTCCCTGAGCCGCTCAACCCGGTAAACCAGATCAGCGCCCCCTTTTGATTGAGGATTCGCTCGCGTTCCTCGCGACTCACGTGTCCCTCGTGCCAGGTGATGTTGGTCGCTTTGATGTTGGTCACGCAAATAGTCCTCCTTTGTGGTCAAATCCGTGCATGCGCCGACGCAGACGGCTGCCCACCGCGTCCCGGTCTTTTACACGCAATGATGCGAAGCACGCACCGCGAGGGCCGGGCGGCAGGCCGTAAAGCCGGATGAGCAGTATACTCCCCAATCGGCACACTCTCAATCTCACACGGCGTGCGGGGTGGGGGACGGGGCCATGACAGAATCGGCAGGGCGGCATCCGATCCAGGAGCGCGAGTGACGGGTTGAGACGCGCGGGTAGAACAGACAGGTTTAATCACGCGAGTACGGCTTGCGGATCGAGCTGCGCGAGGCAACCCCCCGCTGGCGCTTGGAGCTCGGAACTGAAACTAGCGTCGCCCCTGCCGAAGTCAGACAGATGCGAGACGGTATCGGCCTCGTATATGCCGCCTACACTGTCCCGGGCTCGTGGAGGAGTTGTGCCGATAACCCACGTGAGAGCGGAACAATGGCGCGCATAGGGAAACCCGTCGGGGGTCTGCTCCCACTCGGGAGTTGTAGCGTGATGCTCGCGGCGTTCGCGGCATGCGCGGGCTGCGGCAGCCTGCCGGGAAAACCCCTTCCCAACGAGTCCACGTCGCCGGTGAGCAGCGACCGCTTCCGGCTTGTGGCCCGATTTGTGCACATCAGCGACGCTCAGATCATCGATGAAGAATCTCCCGGTCGACTTACGGCGGCGTCGGCCCTTGCAGGGTACTTCGCATCGGCTACTTGGCGACCATACGAGGTCTTCTCTACTCAGTTGTTGGACGGCATCGTACGGACGGTGAACAAGCTCCACGTAGCCAAGCACGAAATCGACTTCCTCATCCACACCGGTGATGCCACTGACAATGCCCAGCTCAATGAGATCGAGTGGTTCATCGGCGTGCTGGACGGCGGTGTCGTCGACCCGCGGTCCGGCCCCGACGACCGAGCCCCGGGGCAACTCCCTGATCCGCTGCTTGACCCGCACCAGCCGTTCGAGGCGCAGGGCCTCTATCGCAACGGCGTACACGGGGACGCCCCGACGATCCCGTGGTACAATCTGCCCGGCAATCATGACCGCTTCGCTGCCGGTGTGTTCCCCATCGTAACGAACGTGCTCGGGCAGCGCACCAGCCCCTTGCCGGTACAGGAGCGTATCGGGCTGTTCCTGCCGCGAGAACTAAACCCGGTTGG
>JBHHXS010000222.1:0-6114 GCA_046757145.1 Phycisphaerae bacterium
ATCGGTAGCCGATCTACTCATCGCCAAGCGTCGGAGTTGTCGAAACGTCCTTCAGATTCACGGGGCCGCGTTTGACAGGTTCTACGCAGCCAGCGGAACGCTTCGGCAACGCTGCATCACCTGGTCGCTCTCTCTGGCCGACTGCATCGTCGCCCTGTCCCCACGATGGCGCAACGAGTTGCTTATGATGGCACCACGCGCGAATGTCGCTGTCGTCGAAAACGCAGTCCAGCCGCAGACAGACCCGCCACAACGCAGCCACGGCGGACCATGTAGATTCCTTTTGCTCGCCAGAATGGACAAGTGGAAGGGCGTCGACGATCTGCTCGAAGCCGCTGAACACATGCGCTCCGCCGGATGTGCGTTCGAGCTGGTCCTTGCCGGACCTTCAGGAACGGCATCCGCCGGAGGAACGCTCGTCGAGAAGCTCCGCTGTAAAGGACTGCACGGCACGGTCAGGTACGTCGGACCCGTACGCGGCGACGACAAACACGACCTACTTCGTCGGGCGGATGTGTACGTCCAGCCTAGCCACCATGAGGGAATGCCGATCGCTATCCTGGAAGCTCTATCATACGGCCTTCCCGTCGTCGCGACTCAGGTCGGGGCGGTACCGGAAATGATGACCCACGGCTGCGAAGGACTCCTCGTCCCTCCGCGTGCACCCGGGCAACTTGCAGAGGCCATGATTGCACTCGCCGAAAACCCCACACAGCGCCATGCCATGGGGAACGCCGCGAGCCTGCTTGTAGCCTCGCGATTCAGCACAGACCGCCTGACAAACGATCTCGTCGCTATCTACAATGATCTTCTGCGCCCCCCCGGCGCCCAAACCACAACGAGACGCACGAACGCCCCCCGGGATAGCTGCGAACCGACCGGCAGCGGCACGACCGTGTCCACTGCTTGAAACAGTGTGTCGGCCAAAGCACCAACCGACGGTGATCCTACATTGCCGGGTTATTTGCTCGAGTTGGGGGGATAGCCCGCAACGTCTTCCGCTACCGTCACGCACTCCGCGCCGGTGACGCGTGTGGGCACCTCAAGTACTTCCGTTCCGCTTGCAGTATTGATGTGGTCCGCGCGCCCCGCAACACGCCGATACCCGAGGTATTGGATGATCTCAAAGACCTCGGACCACGAAGGGAACGGACGTTCATTGACGCGCTTGTACTCATCGATCGCCATTATGAATTCGAGAAGCTCCCCGCCAATCTCGCCCTCCTCGGCGGCCTTTCGAACTTCCCCACGCCGCCTGCCAGGCCCCCTGCGACGATCCATCCCGGATCGTCTATCCACAACGCCACGCCGGCAATGCTCTCGCCCGCGCCGATCGCCTCCTCGATACACTTCGTCCATGCGGATAGCATCGGTAAGCGCACCTATGACCTTGACTGCGAAGAAGTCCCGCCTGCGCGGCAGAACCATTGTGAAGGCAACAGTAGTTGGGGGGGGGGTGACGGTTCAGGATTATCGGTGCACAAGCGCCGGGGGTCACTCCTCGTCGAAGTCGTCGTCGAGAAACTCGTCGTCGTCATCATCGTCGTCGTCAATGTCGTCGTCGTCCGCGAAGAAGTCGTCCTCGTCCTCGTCCTCCTCATCGTCGACGTCGTCGTCCGAATATACTGCTTCGGCAGCAGAGAGAACCTCGCTAGACCACTCATGCAGTGATTCAGGCACGAGAACAGGCACGCCAAGACTGCGCAGACGAACATCCGCATCATCGCCAACGAGCGCCGGAATGTCGACGCCTTCAAGCAGGGCGCAGAATCGAGTCGCCTCCTCGTTGCTCCGCGCAAAAAGCACCGGTGTCAAAGCATCCTGCCCCCTAACGCCAACGCCTCCCGTTACAACCTCACCGTGAAGCTGATTCGCCATAGAACTTTCTCGCCCAAACCGACTCCTAACACCCACGCCGACGCCGGGTTCTCTCAACATCCCCGACATCCGCCGATCCTGGACAAAGACGCGGAAAGTCTAGTACGGCAAATAGGCGCGTCAAGCGGAAAAAAACCGGCACGGCGAGCCGTCCGCTACCCCCCGCCAGGAGCACATCCCGCAGCGTCAACCAGCCGCACTCACCGCGATCGCCCGCCCGCCGAAATCGGCGGCATGGGTGCACAGCCCGCCACCTCCGGTATCATTGTGCAAGAGCGCATCCGTCGGCAAGAACCGGGAGACACGTGACGATGAGCGATAAACCGAGCGAACTGCCGAAGCCCGCACACCGCCCGCAGGACCCGATGGAACCCCATGAGGACATGAGGCTGGATGGACGAGCTCCATTGAACACGACGGGCAGCCAGGGCGCGGGCAAGGCAGAGCCCACGCAGGAAGTCGAAATCTGGATCGGACGCACACACTGGAAGCACTACGCGGGACGCCTGGCACTGTGGGCCCTCGCCAACGCTCTACTAGTCGTCGCCCTTGTTCTGTCCGCGTCTCACGTCGCCTGGCTCAGACTGTCCACAGCAATCGCGATCGCAGCCGGGACCGCCGCCGTGACGGGCCTGATCGTCTGGGGTGGCGTGCTGCTCAGACTTTTCCAACGCAGGTACCGCCTCACTAACCAAAGGCTATTCATAGAACGTGGCATCTTGAACCAGACCGTCGATCAGACCGAGTTGATCCGTGTGGACGACGTACGGCTCTTCAAGACTCCCCTCAACCGCCTCTTCGGACTCGGATCGATAGTCATTTCATCAACGGACGCTTCTGATAGTAAAGTCACCATTGAGGGGATACAACAGCCTGAGCAGATCGCCGAGGCGATACGTTCCAATATGTGGACCCTACGCCGAAGATCACTGTTCATCGAACAGTTGTAGCCCGACTCCCGCGTCGGGTCCTGGCACCGAACCTCGAAACGCTCCAACCCCCGCTCCGGTGCTTCATCACCAGTGGAGCTGCCCTCCGCGCTGCCCGGCGCGTGAGATGCCCGGTCGCGCATCAGCGGAACATTGGCGGTTCAGGTACCCGTCGCGCGCGCTGTCAGCGTGGCACTCGCGCGGGTGTCAGTTCTTCACCGGTCCCCGCTCCCGGCCGGGCACCCCTGTGGGTACTTCCCGGGCCGGGTGCGCGACACGGCGAGAATCCCCCTCGGCCGGCTCTTCCCCTTGACGAAAGGCGGTCACAGGAAGCTTACCAGCGCCAAACGCTTGCCCCGTGGCACCGGCAGGGCCCGCGCCGGCAGGTGGCACCTGCCCCAAGTCATCAACGCCGATCGTTGTCAACATGTCAGCGTATTGTCGACCCAGGTATCCCGCCGACCCGCCGCCGCTTAGGTGCGCCCATGGGAGCAACTCGTCCCTGGGCCGTTCGCGGTGCGCGTACCACCCCGGATCGATGCCCGTCTCCTCGAATGCGCGCTCCCACAGGCTCGGATTGAATCGCTCGTCCCAGCCATCGAAGCGGGCACCGAGCTTGTACGCATGCTCGATCGCGTCGCACAGCCGGCGGTCACCCCGCGCGAAAACAGCCTCGAGAATAGACCGCTCCACCGAATGCGTCCTGATTCTCACGGGGGCACGTTTCCGAGCGTTCAGTCGGCCAAGCAGAGCTCGCAAGCGCCGCCGCGCCTCGTGGAAGTACTCGGCGCGATGCTGAGCAGCCCATTGGAGCGGCGTGTGGGCCTTCGGCACGAGCCAGCCCACGGACACGTTGACGCGGGCCGGACCTTTGCCCATCTCTCGCCGAACCTCGCTCACGCGGCAGCTCAAGTCGACGATGCCCTCTATGTCCTCAGGCCTCTCCCCGGGAAGACCACACAGAAAATAGAGCTTCACACTGCGCCAGCCGGCCTCATACGCCTCCCTGACCCCGTCAAGAAGATTCCCGTCGGTGACGTGTTTGCGAATCGCCTCGCGCATGTCGTCGTTAGCCGCTTCCACCGCCAGTGTCAGGCCGCCTTTGCGAACCGAATTGACCATCGCAGGTATGTGCCTGAGCATCGCATCCACGCGGAGCGACGGAACGGAGATGTTCACCTTGCGTGGGCCAAACCGTTCGTTGATCCGGCTCACCAGTTCACGAAGATCCGGATAGTCGGCTGACGAAAGCGACAGGAGACCGAGTTCCTCAATCCCCGTCGCCCAGTACATCTTCTCTGCGATCTCGAGTATCTTCTCCACCGAGCGAAGGCGCACAGGTCGCTTCGTATAGCCCGCGTGGCAGAATCGGCAGCGCTGCGGGCAACCGCGCATGATCTCGATGGCCATACGATCGTGCACAACCTCCACGAAGGGAATGATCGGTGCGCTCGGGAACGGAGCCGCATCCAGGTCGGGAGTCTGACATCGTATGATCTTGTCGGGAATAGCACGGTCGCACGACGCAAAGCGGTGTAGCGACCCGTCGGCATTGTACCCTACCTCGTACAGGCTCGGCGCGTAGATCCAGTCGAACCGCTTCGCCAATGCGGGGATCATGTCGCGCCGACGCATCCCTGATTCTTTCATCTCCTTATACGCACCGAGTATACTTGCCATCGCTGCCTCGCCGTCCCCGAGAACGATCAGGTCAAGGAACGCAGCCATGGCTTCAGGGCTGTCGGCCTGCGGCCCGCCCGCAATCACCAGCGGATGCAGGTCGTCCCGATCCACGGAACGTAAGGGAATCTTCGCCAGATCAAGCATCTGCAAGACCGACGTGAAGGCCATCTCGTACTGTAGCGAGACGGCAAGGATGTCACACGATGACACTGGCTGGCGGGTATCCCAGGTGAACAGCTCGATACCCTTGCGCCGCATAACGGCCTCTGCATCAACCCATGGACAAAAAACGCGCTCCGCGCAACACCCGGGAGTTTTATTGACTATCCAGTAAAGAATCTGGCAGCCTAAATGACTCATCCCGATCGTGTACGCGTCGGGAAACGCGATTGCCACTTTAACGTCGGCCCGCTGCCAATCGCCCTTCGCGACAAGCTGGTTCACCTCCCCACCGATGTACTGCCCGGGCTGCCGTACGTACGGCAATAACTCTGTACGGATAATTTCCTGTAGCGATTGCACGCATACACTCCGACTGGCAGTATTGTCCTCTGAGCACGACAGGCCGCCCCCGGCGGCCAAGATACTACTAAAAGAGCGCACATTAGCAAGCCGATTGAGGAATATGGCGCGTCCTAATCACGTACAAGAGACTGAGACTGGGCGAGACACTACAATACCGACCGACGGGATCGTCCGCGAGACTTGGTCCGTAAAAACCCTTGCGATCCTGTCGGATTCGGTGTACCATCGCGGGTTGCGTTATGCGTCGGGATGGACTGTCATCTAGGCGTGCGCTTGGCGCACGCGGTCTTTTTAGACACCGAGCGACAACGCTCCTAGAGATGCTTGTCGTCATCCTGATTGTAGCTATCGCCGTCGCAATGCTCCTCCCTTCGCTTAAACGATCAATGGTCCTGGCTCGATCAGCAGTCTGCATGCATAATCTGCGCGAAGTCGGTCAGGGGCTGAGGCTTTATCAATTCGAGAACGACGGCTGGCTCCCCGGAGCGCACGTCGCCGCCGACGGAGAGAGACCGGAGTCGATCAACGCAGTTTGGTTCGTCCCCTTGTGCAGGTCTTTTCTCGATCCGTCTGCTCTGACTTGCCCAAGCGATCCGTTCCGCTATCGAATGCTACAGGCCCGGGACAGGCTGACGGATCCGGCTGTGGCAGACTATCCAAGCTACGGTATTAGCAGTCTCGCCCTGTACGGGCGTGGCGGCACGCTGGCGGATGTCGATCGGCGCATGCCGACAAGGCCGCTCGACACAATTCTCGTGGCAGACCTGGGCCCGGACAACAGGCCTGCGGAGCAGCCTGTTGAGCACAAGCGACCCGAGCCGGGAAAACCCACGATGACCGTTACTGCCACCGTATCGTTATCGTCGGCAAACGCCGGGCCGCAACGCAACGGAAGCCTGTTGTCATGGGACGACGGGTACGATCCGTTGGCATTCGATACACCACCTACGTGGCTTACGGTACGCCACGCGGACGGAGTCAACATGCTGACACTCGCGGGCGGCGTTAGATCGGCGAGGACCGCCAACCTCTTGCGACGCCCCGTGCTGCGATACTATCCGGACTGTGAGGCCGGTGGGTGCTCGCTTTGTATCGCGCG
>JBHHXS010000223.1:0-6111 GCA_046757145.1 Phycisphaerae bacterium
CCCGTCGCTCGCGCTCCGGGCTCGGATCGCGCCCCGCCGATTGTGTCACGGACCCATGCGCGTGGACCAGGTCCTGCCCATCTGGAACGGACTATCCGTGCGGGCCTCCAGGCGTCTCGACGTGCCGGTTGCCGGCCCGGCGCCGTGTTCCCGGAGGCCGTGCTGCGTCACCATGCGCGATCGGGCGCGACGGATACGAACCATAAGAGCGAGGACTGGGCTCGGACACCGGCGGCTTGCGCCCCGGGATTGGAAGGATCGCGCGTATTCGCACATGGTCGTTTAGAGGCGATCTACTGGGACAACACAATGCAAACAAGAGGATTCCTGATCGCCTGGACCGCGTCACTCGTGGGACTCGTTGTGTGCCCGGAACTATCGACGGCGACGCCGCTCCCAAGCAATCCGCAGGTTCTCTCCGGCACGCTGGACAACGGCATGCGGTGGATGTACCGCAGACATCAGAATCCGCCTGGCAAAATGGCACTGGCCCTCCACGTCCGCACCGGGTCGCTGAACGAAACGCAAGACCAGCGGGGCCTGGCGCACTTCCTTGAACACTTAGCTTTCAACGGATCGGAGCATTTTCCGCCGGGTGAGCTCGTCGCCTATTTCGAGAGCATCGGGATGGAGCTCGGACCCGATCTCAACGGCTTCGCCGGTTTTGTTCAGACAGTGTACTTGCTGTTCACCCCACGGACTCGCACCGAGCAGGTCGACAAGGCGCTAATGGCGCTCAGCGACTACGCCTTCGGCCTGTCACTTATCGAAGAGGAGATAGAGAAAGAACGCGGAGTCATCCTCGCTGAGTCAAGCACGGAAAAGAACGCATCCCAGCGCATACGTGACAAGCTTTGGCCTCGACTGTTCGAAGGCTCCCGCTTTGCCACGCGCCTGCCGATAGGTGACGAAGGAATCATCAAATCCGCCCCACGCAGCGAATTCGTCGATTACTATCGAACCTGGTACAGGCCTGAAAACCTCACTTTGATAATGGTAGGCGACGCTGATCCCACGCCCTTCAAACCGCTGATCGAGAAGTGGTTTGGCGGCCGTCAACCGGAGACGCCCCTGCGGCCGCATATGGGTCCGGAGTTCAGGCCCTTCAACAAGGCACGCGCCATCGTCGTGACCGATCCGGAGCTGGCCCTCTGCGATGTAGAGATGATCAACATGTGCGCGGGGCGCCCCCCGGTCACGACCGTCGAGCAGTGGCGCATCGGGCTCGTTGAGACTCTCGGGAGCTGGATCGCCGAACGCCGACACCAGGAGCGCGTGAGCAACGGGGAGGCCAGCTATCGCGGTGCCCACGTCTTCGTCTACGACTTCTTCCACGATGCGTTGCTGTCAGCCGTCAATGCGACGGGCGAGCCGGGGCATTGGAACCAGATCCTCGAAGAGCTGGTTGTTGAAGTAAACCGCGCTCGCCGGTACGGATTCTCGGAGCGTGAGTTGGCAGCTGCCAAGAAGGAGCTTCTTGCCGACGCCCGGCGCGCCGTGCGAATCGAGTCGACCCGCAGCGCCAAATCGTTGTTGATGGAGCTGGTCTTTGCGGTAAGAGACAACAGGCCGGTTCTCTCCGCCCGTCAGAAGCTAGACCTGCTTAATGAACTGCTTCCGTCGATTAAACTTGCCGAAGTCACCGAAGTCTTTGCCCAACGCTTCGCGCCCGGAACGTTCGCCTACGTGATCTCTTCGCCGGAGCGAGACGATCTGGTCATCCCGTCCGCCGACGAGGTGCTTGCGGTTGCGCGTAAAGCATGGCTAAGGAGCGTCGATCCTCTTCCCCAGGCAGATCGACCGAGTGAGTTACTCGCGGTACTGCCGAGCCCGGGAAAGATTGCCGCCACCTCGTCCGACCCCGATCTTGAGATAACCAGCGTGTGGCTCGACAATGGAGTCAGGGTCCACCACCGGTACCTGCAGTATAAGCATGATTCCGTGTGGGTGAGCATCTCCCTGGCTGGCGGGAGAATCGAGGAGACCGCGGCCAACGCCGGCGCGACGGAAGCCGCGCTCCTGGCCGTCAACGAGGCGGCTACATCAACGCTGACGTCCAACGACATGCGCGACATCATGACCGGACGCAACATCCACGTCAGCGCGGAGAATGAGCACGATTCGCTGACCATCTACGTGACTGGAGCCCCCCGCGATTTGGAGGCCGGGCTGCAACAGGTGTATGCCCTGCTGACCGACGGACGGATCGAGGAATCCGCGTTCAACAATTGGAAACTGGCGACGCTTCAGGAGATCGAACAAAAAAACAGAATGCCTGTATTCAAAGGGGAAGCGGAGACCTTCGATCTTGTAACCGGCTCCGATCCACGCCTTACCTTCCTCACCAGGGAGAGAGTCAACGCCCTGTCACTCGTTCAGGTCCAGGCCTGGTTCGATCGCCTGCGACGTGACGCCCCGGTAGAGGTAGCGGTGGTAGGTGACATCACACTGGAGCAGGTCATGCCCATGATCGCTCGATACGTAGGCTCCCTCCCCCAGCGCCGGCGCGCAGCTGATCATCTCGATGAGCTTCGACGAGTGGCCCGACCTGCGGGACCGCTGTCACGCGTGGTCAAGGTGGATACGGTAACCCCGCAGGCATTGACGGTGGCCGGGTTCATGGCGTGCGACGGTAAGAACGCGGATGAGACTCGTGCCCTGCAGATCGCGTCCAAGATCGTATCAAGCCGAATCATCAAAAGAATCCGCGAGGAGCTATCGCTTGTGTATTCAGTTCGCCTCACCAGCGAACCCTCGTGGGTATACCGTGACATGGGCTGGTTTGGCGGGGGAGCGCCGTGTGATCCGGCCAACGCCCGCCGCGTTGCCGATGAAATGCACCACATATATCAGGAGTTCGCCGACACCGGCCCGACCGCGGAGGAGTTGGAGAACGCCAAGAAACAAATCGCTAATGATCTTGACGAGGAGATGCGCGAACCCAAGTACTGGCTGAAAATCCTAAAGCATCACGACCTGCACCGGCGCAGTTTGGAGGAGCAGAAGAGGATGAAGAGCGCGTACCGACAGCTAACACGGGAGCACGCGCGAACGGTCTTTCAGAAGTACTACACGCCTAAGCGCCGAGTTACAGTCATTGCAACGCCCGACGAGCACGCCACCCCCGCTGAACGGAGCCGCAACGATCCCTCCGCCTCCGGAACGATGTAGCAGCGTAGGCGACGCTGCGTCATGAGCTCATTTGCGGCACGTGCTTCTACGGACAGTCCGCGGGGTTCAACTGCCCTGGAGTGGCAACGTATTCGCGCCCTTCGAATCCGAACTTGATGCGCTGCAGATCGGATACGTTCAAGATGAAATTGGGCGGGGTACCGTCACCGAGGCCGTGTAGATCAACCCATGTCGTGTGGGCACTCGGCGAGCTTGAACCCTGCGCCGTCAATATGTAGGCCTGAACGTCGGTGACGTTGACCACACCGTTCGGTGCCGTGAAGCCGGGAAGCGGAGGAAGGTCGCCCGTCCCCTGCCCCACGGTATCACCGTAGAACCTGGCGCCGGGGCGCCTGATCGTCGCTACCACAAGCGGCGAGCCGAACGTCACCGTGTCCGCCGACGCTGCTATGTGGTATGTCGCAGCGGGTACTACCTCGCAATCACCTATGTGCACCGTGTCCTCAGGCCACGCACGTATGACGGGATCAGCAACCACGGTCGCCACCCAATCCCCTGTCCCGGCAGGGTCAATCGGTGCGCTTACCCAACCCAAAACCCCGGACGCACCGGGCCCCTCGACCATCTCGACCCGCAATGCCGCACTCGACGCGGGGTTATTGGGCTTGAACGAGACATAGCGGTTCTTCCTGGCGTCGTGCGGCGGGTCCGCTGGCAGCACGTCGTTATAGCCCAATCTGAAGGTCATCATCGCCGATGCTGCGCTGATCTCCCAGATCGAGTTCCCGGTGGGGAACGCGTTGCCCCCCTGGTAGGCGTCCGTATTGGGTACGGTGCTCGAGTTGATCGCGGACACACCCCCAACTCCGCCGTGGTAGGGGTCGCCCGCGTCTCCCCGGTTGTGCCCCCGTTCTAGATTGTACAGACCGTCAGCCTGGAGAAGGGAAACACGATAGTGATTGCCGTTCTCGGGCCAACCTGGCTGCCCGGGATAACCTTCGTCCGAGTAGCCACTCGTGTCGTCGATGTGGAAGACAGCCAGCCCACCCTGCGGCATGGCGCTTTCGTGGCCCATTGGCTCGCGGTTCTCTATCAACAGATACTCGTCAGGCGGAAACCCCGCGTCCACACGGTAAACCGTGGCACTAGTCTCAACCGCCATCGCCTGGTACACGCCAGGCACGCTTATAACCGTGGGTGTGAGCCAACCCAGGCGGATCTTACTCCATGCACAGAAGTGCGGGGGGTGTAGTTGTGTCCCGTCGAAGCCCCACGAATTGGCCATCATCCCCCACGAACCGATGCCCTCGCCCCCGCCGTTCGTATCATAAAGGTCGGGAATCCCGAAGAAGTGGCCCGTTTCGTGGCAGATCACGCCGATGCGTCCCGGCTGAGAGCCGTTAAGGCCCCACAGCCCCGAGCTGATGTGGTACGACTCTACCATGATCCCCTCGTCCGACGTCCACGTCGGTATGCTTGACCGATGAGACCACATGCGATCCGCCTGCGCCGTACCGTCCACGTCGGTGCCTCCGAACTCGGCTCCGTACCCCGAGTGAATGAAGGCAATCGCGTCGACGAAGCCGTCGCCATCATCATCAAACAGGCTGAAGTCAATATCGGGATCGGCCAGGTCGAGCGCGTCGATGATGTAAGTCTTCGGAGGTCCCAGCCCCGACGTCCCATGTGTGTAGAACTGCTCCGTCTCGGGAAGCAGATACCAACCGAACACGGTCGAGTCGATCTGCAGTTGACCGTAGGAATCCTCTAGGTAGACGCTGCGCACACTACCCGTCGGAGCAACCGGCGGCGTCGGGCCGGCTGCGTTGAAAATCACATCGAAGTCCGCCGTGGTTGGCAGCACTCGACCACTGTGGTTCGCGAACTGCATCAGAATGACGACGTTGTTAACGACGCCCGTGGTGCTCGGCGAGGTGGGTGCCCGGCCACTCCCGCCAGGTGATGCCATCCGCTGCGCGCGTATGCTGTTCTGCACCTCGCGAGTCGGTAGAACGCGCCGGCTCAACCCCGTCGCGGCAGGGTCCGCCTCTCCGACGCGCCACTCGGTGGGAGCCAGGCGTCCGTCTACACCCAGCTCCGCATAGACGTACTCATTACCATGGCGTACCACGGTGTAGCTGCCTGAATCCTCCCACCAGTTGAAGTATTCATCACCACGGACATAGAGTACGATCGCGGTGCCGTCCGCCTGGGTCACCGTGAACGGATGCGGACTTGCGGGTACGGCATAGGCCGCATGCCGAAAGCAGAGCGCGGCCTGCACAACCACAACACACGCCAGCCACTGCGGCGCGCGCCCACAGTTCCTTCCCATCTTAACACCCTCCCACCAGAGGCACTCGCTCGAACGCACAAGACGAAACGGGGAGTCCAGAACCTCCGAACGGGTATCGCTCGTCCCCGCCGTTTATCTAAATGCGTTGACCCGCGAGCTTTATTCGCGCATCTTATCAAGATCGCCGCAAAAACACAATGTTGAAGTGCGGATTTAAGGCACTCCACGCCTCGCACTCTGCCCCAGATTCACCCCCGGCGCGGTGTCCCTCCCCGCGCGGAATGTGTGCGGTCCGGACTCGCACACGGGGGTTGGTAGCGTCACCTGGGGCCTGCGTGGGTCGGCACGCGGGCGCGCTGCGCTGCGTCAGATGGAAGACCTATAATTCAGATGGCACGTAGACGGGCTCGATACCGATTATAAACTGCCATGAAACGTACAAGAGCTACGGACGTATATGAGTTATGGAAGACTTGATCGCCCACTCTCGGAGCACGTGAAATGTCCTCACTTGGGTATTACATGATTGATCCGCGTTACTTGATGTACGTAGGGCCGGCAATCCTGTTGGCGATCTGGGCGCAGATGAAGGTCAAGAGCGCGTACGCAGCAGCCAGCCGGATGCCCGCCAGCAGCAGACTCAGCGGAGCCGAAGCGGCGCAGCGCATCCTGAACTACCACGG
>JBHHXS010000224.1:0-6087 GCA_046757145.1 Phycisphaerae bacterium
AGAGCTCACCCGGGCTTTGCCGCAGCTTCCACAGCCCGAGACCCGACCCAAGGCCGACGAGCATCGCGAGGAAGATCAAGGTGTGCAGTTTAGCCCGCACGAGAGCGCACCTCCGTGGAAACCAGGAAGTAACGGAGGAGTCTACCGGCCGGCAGAACCGCTGTCACCAGTGCTCCACCGATATATGACGTCGTTGTCTCTAGTCGGTGTGATTCCTTGCCTCACAGAGATTGCGAGCCCCCTTTTGACAGCGTCGACAGGCTACGGTATATTCGCCACGTGCAGCAGGGATACGGACATGTCATGCCGCCGGGGGTGGGCCGATGACCACGGTCGCGGTTATTCCAGCCCGGTACTCCTCCTCCCGATTCCCTGGAAAACCTCTCGCAAAACAGACGGGCAAGTTCCTTATACAACACGTGGTCGAACGCGTGCGGGGGTGCTCGATGGTCGACAGGGTGATTGTCGCCACCGACGACCAGCGCATTGTACGGGCCGTCGAATCATTCGGGGCAGAGGCCCGCCTTACCAGACCGGACCATGCCAGTGGAACCGACCGCGTGGGCGAGATCGCCGGCACGTTGGGGCTGGCTGACGATGATATCGTGCTCAACGTCCAGGGTGATGAACCGGAGATCAACGCGGAGGACCTCGACTGCCTGATCGGTCGAATGGCAGCCGCGTCTGCTCCGGCGGAGATCGGTACGCTGGCGACTCCCTTCGACGACGCCGGACCACGCGACGGGAACGGCTCCCCCCTCGATCCCAACTGCGTCAAGGTCGTTGTGGATCGCTCGGGGAGGGCGCTGTACTTCTCGCGCTGTCCAATCCCCTACCCGCACGAGACGCAAGGCGTCGTTGACAGGCCTTCGCGCTGGCTGCTTCATCTCGGCGTGTACGCCTTTCGGGCGGGCACCTTGCGTCTGATCGCCCTCGAAGCGGGGAGGCCACGCGGCAAACTCGAGACGGCCGAGTCCCTCGAACAGCTTCGCTGGCTGGAGGATGGCCGGACGATCGCCGTGGTCATTGTCGATCACAGGTCGGTCGGTATCGATACGCCAGAGGACTACGCGGGGTTCGTCTCACGAAAGGCGGCCGAAGTCAAAGGTGTTTGAGAAGGTGGACACTCCTTTTACGGTGCGATGACGATTATGAGTTCGGAAGAGGTTCTTGCGTCCCTGGGGCACCATAGCGAAGAGACCGAGTTTTTTACGCCCATGCCGCCCGGGTATGAACCCGGGAGAACGAAATACGTTGTGGTTTTTGGTACGGTGATGAGCGGTCTGGGCAAGGGCATCTTCTCCAGCTCACTCGCAAAGATACTTCAAGACAAGGGCTTCTGCGTCGCCCCCATCAAGCTGGAAGGTTACCTAAATCGCGACGCCGGAACGCTTAACCCCTATCGTCATGGCGAAGTATTCGTGCTCGACGACGGGCTCGAATGCGATATGGACCTGGGCACATATGAGCGGATGCTGAATCTAGACCTGGGCACGCTCAATTTCTCGACGAGCGGACAGATCTTCTTATCCGTCCTAGACAAGGAGCGCCAGGGCCGATACCTGGGTCGCGATGTTCAGATGATCCCGCACGTGACGGGCGAGGTGAAACTGCGCCTTCGAGAACTGGCGGTCGCCTCCCAGGCGGACGTTGTCTTCGTTGAAATAGGCGGCACCGCGGGTGACGTCGAGAACGCTTACTTCATCGAAGCCATCCGTGAGATGTCGTACGAGGAGGGGCCGGGCAACTTCTGCTTCGTCGCCCTGACTTACATCGTAGAGCCTCAGATCCTCGGCGAACAGAAATCCAAGCCCGCCCAGCTCAACCTCAAACTCCTCAACGCCGCCGGGATTCATCCCAACATCATCGCGTGCCGGGCGTCGGCGCCCGTTGCGAAGAAGGTAAGGGAAAAGATAGCACTTTTCGCCAACGTGCCGATGGACTGTGTCCTCTCGATGCACGATTGCGATAGTGTCTATGTGATACCTGAAATGCTGCGCGGTGCAGGGATCGACGCGGTCGTGACGAAACTGCTGGGCCTCAACGGACGCATCGACCACAAAGGCGAGGAGCACGCCCGTGCAGTCTGGGCGGACTACATCGCGCGGTTCCGCGCCGCTCGACATCCCGTAACGATCGGCATCATCGGGAAGTACACATTCGTTCGCGACAGCTACGCCAGCATTATCCAGGCGATCGAGCACGCCGGAACGCACCTGGGGGCGAAGGTGCAGCTCGAGTGGGTCGACAGCTCCAACCTCACACATGCCAACGTCGCGCAGACACTGGAAAACGTCCATGGCGTGATCGTCCCCGGTGGGTTCGGGTTCCGCGGCGTGGACGGGAAGATCGCCTGCCTGAAATACGTGAGGGAGAACGGCATCCCCTATCTGGGCTTGTGCTACGGAATGCAGATCTCCGTCATTGAGTTCGCCCGTAACGTCTGCGGATTGACGCACGCAAACAGCCTCGAGATCGAACCCAACTGCCCGGATCCCGTTATCGGGATCCTGCCTGAACAGAAGAAGATCGAAGGATTGGGCGGGAACATGCGACTGGGCGGGTTCGACGTCCTGCTCACGCCCAACAGCCTCGCTGCTACGCTGTTCGGCAGCGCGGAGCGCGTCAGGCTGCGCTTCCGCCATCGCTACGAGGTCGACCCACACTACTTGCAATTGCTGGAGGGCCAGGGCCTGGTCTTCTCCGGGCGCAGTCCGGACTACCCAATCATGCAGATACTCGAGCTTTCCACCAGGACGCACCCATTCTACCTGGCTACGCAGGCACACCCCGAGCTTACAAGCAGACCCCTATTCCCTCAGCCCATGTTCGTCGGCCTGGTGCGGGCGGCGCTGGTGCACTCTGGTGTCCCGGCTGACGCCCTTGCTGGATTCGACGCGGACAGCGCGGGCCGCCCACCAAACCCTTGTAGCGTGGCAACGATGAAGAGCTGATGGCTCGCCGTGCCGTTCCCATACCAGCTGGTGCGACGCCGAGGTCAGCCGGTGAGCCCGCCCCCGCACCCGCACCCACCCCACCCAGGGGACGACGTCAGCGCCGAGCGCAGCACCCGCAAACGCCCCGCAGTCGCGAACGCGAGCGCCCGGATGCATCAGCAAACCACCTATTCCCACGGACGCGCTACCAGGGTAGCAAGCGCAAGCTCGCCGGCGCCATCGTCCGACAAGTGAGCGACCTGGATTTCACGACGGTGCTGGATGCGTTCGGCGGCACGGGGGCGGTGGCGTATGAGTTCAAGCGCACCGGCAAGAGTGTCACGTACAACGACGTGTTGGCGTTCAACCACCAGATCGGGCTTGCCCTGATCGAGAACGATACCGTGACACTTACACCGGCGGAGATGAAGGCGATCGGCAGGCGGTACCCAGGCGTTGACTACCCCGATTTCATAGAGCGGACCTTTGACGGAATCTACTTCACGACCGAGGAGAACCGATGGCTTGATACTGCCGTCACCAATATTTGGCGCATCGAATGCCCTTTCAAACGTGCGCTTGCCTGGTTTGCCTTGTTTCAATCTGCTATGGTCAAGCGACCCTACAACCTGTTCCACCGCAGGAATCTGTATATGCGCGCGGCCGACGTCCCGCGCAGCTTCGGCAACAAGGCAAGCTGGGATCGCGACTTTGATTACCACTTCACCGCGTTTGCCCGACAAGGCAATGCCGCCGTACTTGACACCGGAGGCAGGTGTCGCGCGTCATGTCGCGACGCCCTCACCATCGAGCCCGCGCATGATCTTGTCTACATCGATACACCCTACATCAACCGCTCGGGCGTGGGGGTGAACTATCGTCAGTTCTATCACTTCCTTGAGGGAGTGCTCCGGTATGACGACTGGGGTGCGATGATCGATTACAAGTCCAACCATCGCCGACTGCTGCCCGAAGAGGATCCGTGGTCGAGCCCTCGAACCTCGCGCGAGATGTTCATGCGTCTGTTCCAACGTTTCCGCAGCAGCATCCTCGTGGTTTCCTATCGAAGCGAGGGCATCCCCACCATCGACGAGCTGGCCGATATGCTCCGGTCCGTTAAGAGACACGTGCGCGTCATCACAGGCACGCCGCATCAATACGCGCTTTCCACAAACCGCGACACGCGGGAGGTACTTTTGATAGCGACTGACTAAAGGCCCCGCCCGCCTCGGACTGCATACTTTTCGGCGCGGAGGCAGGCCGACGCGCAGCGCGATCTGGCGCGATGCCTGCTCCGATCAACCCCCTGCACTCGCGCCGCACGCCGAAACACCCCATTTTGACATCGTGCGCGCGACGTGTAACGTATTGTTTGGCAATAACTTGCGTTACGCAATGCCGCACAGGCGCCCGCGTCTAGGAAAGACTTGCGAGGCAATGTGTAATTGTGGCTGCGTTGTCTTGACCCACCCCCGGCGCCTGGGCACAATCCCGCGTTTGCATCGGTTCAGCTTGGCCATTGATGGAGGTACGTCCATGAAGCGCAGTCAGCGCAGAGAGATAGATATGGCCAACGCCAGCTTTGCCAAAGCGAGGAATCGAGTCCTTAAGGGCAAGGAGCGGGCCAGGCGCGACGCCCGTATGCTTGCCAAGATCAAAGCTGGAAGTTTGCCGTATACGCCGGTGGTTATGAGTTGGCTAAGCCGTCAGCTCGACAAAAAGGCCGCCGGCATCACTGAGGCAGATGTACAAGCTGTAATTACCTGATGCCGCAGCGAGTGGGAATCCACGGACCAGTAAACCGGTGGTCCGGCCGACCGGAAAGAGTGGTCGGTGTCTGAGTCATTGGTACCGGTAGCACGAAGATGGCGGCCGGCATCTTTAGGCCGGCCGCTCGTGTGCGCACCTGAGACACAACGCGCGGGCACGCACTTAGCACAGCGCTAGATAAGTCACGAACGCGTAGAACGCGATCCGAATCTTCCGCCTGAAGAACCAGTAGATCTGTGCGCGGGACACCGTTTCCCCTCCAATTGCCCTGCGGGACCAGTGCTAATGAGCGCTGGCCTGCCCGACAATACTCCGAGCATCGGGCATTCCCGAGACTATTATAGCACCCTCCAAGCGGTTTTGGGCGATAATACTGCCGCTCATGAGCCATGGCAACGCGGCAAGCGAACGTGGTCAGGTGGGATCGAGTGTATCGATTATAACGGGTGGCGAGCGTCTGGGCAGCATGAAGCCTCCGTCTGTGCACTACCGTGGACAGCGTACCCCCAAAGCAACGCTTCATCGCCCACGCGCCGCAGCGTCACGCGCCGCCGCGCATCGGGCCACGCACGGCGCTGACACCTCGCGCCAAAGACTCCCTGCATCTGACCGCCGAGCGCTCATACGTGGGCGATGTCTCGACCGCCGTTACAACAGTCACTCGTGCCGGCCTTCAGGCCCAACGGAGGAGGAGGGATTCGAACCCCCGAGACGATTGCTCGCCTAACGGTTTTCAAGACCGTCGCCTTCAGCCGCTCGGCCACTCCTCCCGGCATGCGTGGCTACTTGAATCAGCTCTTGAAGGTTCCTTGTACAGCCGGCTCGAATCCGGGAGCCGTCCACCACGTCCACCGTCACGCGCGCAAGGTAACGACGCGGGCGCCGACGATCAAGCAGACAGACCCGACGGACGCACCGAATCACCTTGTGCGATCCGGCACCGCGGATCCAAACCCCATGCGCATGCGTTGGATTATGCCCCGGATCGCTCGGGCTCACGTCTCCGACGCGGGTCGGTGGTCGCTTCGGAGCCCACGTCGTCCTGGGGCAGGCTGCCGAGGCGGGGGTGGTGGGGGTGACGGCGCTCGGGACGACTGATTGATCATGCTGAGATCACGGATATACTTAACTAGCTGATGTTAGGTAGCCCCGAAGGCGGCCCATAGGGCTTGTGGCTCGAGCATGTTCACTTTGCGGGCAGATTCCCACGAGGCGGGCGTCGTGTCGACGTGATTGTGATGTTGATCCGGGATGTACCATATGCGCGTTGACCCAGCACCCGCCCACACCGCGACGGCTGGAGTCCTGAAGACCGGCCTGGTGTTCATGGTCGTTCTGAGGGTAGCCTTCCTGCTTGTCCTGATGGCAGTCGGATGGGGTC
>JBHHXS010000225.1:0-6067 GCA_046757145.1 Phycisphaerae bacterium
CTGCGATCACGGTTCGGAACACCGCCATCCCGAAAACAAGAGTGCTCCAGCGGGCTGAGCAGCGGTTGCTGGCCGCTGGTGGTCACGTTGCCGAGAGGCGGGCAACACACCGACCGTGCACCAACAAAGCCGATACTCCCAGCCTGTTCCTATCCATCGATTGCCACGACATCATGAACGATGCCTCGGCGGCCTGCTCGCGCGGGCCATTGTGCTATCCGTCCGGAGCGTTGTGTGCGGTAGGCCGATCGTGGTTGGCAGCACCTATGCGGGCACGTTGGGTTTTGGGAGGTCGACGTCACGGGCAAGGTGAAGCGGGCCGATCTCGCGTTCTACGGCATCGAGCAGGCTGCCGTCCTCAATCAACATCCTGATGGCTTCAATGTCGGGGTACAACACACGATCCACAACCAGCCTGGGGACCTTGGAGCGGATGAGGTCGTAGGCCACGGCTGTTCCCCTGCCCGGTCGGCGACCCCCGTGGAACTCGAACGCCTGAGCCGCGGACATCATCTCTATCGCCAGCACCACCAGGACGTTCTTGAGAATCTCGCTACATTTGCGGACCGCGATTGGCCCCATGCTGACGTGGTCTTCCTGGTCCGCGGAGACGCTGATGGAGTCCACGGACGCAGGATGGGAAAGCACCTTATTCTCTGACACCAGGGCAGCTGCAGTGTACTGCGCCACCATCAGCCCCGAATTGAGCCCCTTACCTTCGACGAGGAAATCAGGCAGCCCGGAGAGCACGGGGTTGAGCAGCCTGTTCGTGTGCCGCTCGGAGAGATTGGCTACTTCAGCGAGGGCGATGCACAGGTAGTCGACGGCCAGTCCTATCCCCTGCCCGTGGAAGTTGCCGGCGGCGAAGTACTCGTCCTCATCCCCGAAGAAGAGGGGATTGTCCGACGCCGCGTTCACCTCTATGTTAACGGTGTCGCGTACGTACTGAAGGGTGTCGAGCGTGGGGCCGAGTATCTGGGGAGTGCAGCGGATGCTGTAGCCGTCCTGCACGCGGCCGGTACGATTGGCCATCACCTCACTGTCGGCGAAAAGGCGCAACAGGTTGGCAGCGACCGCGTTCTGTCCCCGGAAGGGTCGCACCCGATGCACGGGGGCGGCGAAGGCACGGGCAACGGCACGGAGGGCATCGGCAGTCATCGCGCTGGCAATCGTGGCGTTCTTTACCGCTTGCTCCGCATCGTGCACCAGCAGAGCTGCGCCTGCGGTCATCATTTGCGCGCCGTTGATCAAGCCCAGCCCCTCCTTGTACGTCAGGTCGGTGGGCTTGACGCCCGCCCGCTGCATAGCTTCACCTCCCGACATCAACTCACCTTGGTAGTATGCGCGTCCCTCACCTATCGCGACCTCGGCGAACTGGGCCAGCGGCGACAGGTCGCCGCTCGTACCAAGCGATCCCTTCTCGTTGATGTAGGGGACGACACCCCGGTTTATCATGTCGAGCACGGTATCGAGCAGGCTGATGCGCACACCGGAATAGCCCTTGGACAGAGTGTTCGCTCGAAGAAGCATGGCAGCGCGCACTACGTCTTGAGGCTGTGGATCTCCGGTGCCTGCCGAGTGACTGTAGATTATCCGGCGCTGGAGCTCCGCACTTTGCTCGGGCGATATGCGGATGCGGGAGAACTCGCCAATGCCCGTGGTGACACCGTAAATGGGAACACCCTCAGCCACACTCCGCTCAACAACCGCCCGAGAACGCTGCATCCTGGTGCGCGCTTGGGGTGATATGGTGACTGTGGCTCCACCGCGGGCCACGGAGCAGATCTGCTCGATCGAGAGTGAATCGCCGTCTAATACCACTTCCATCAAGTCATCCTTTCCGGCAGAGGGTCGAGCCGCGAGGGCACGTCTTTGCATCACCGCGGAAACCCGTTCAGAGGCTGCATTCTCGATGGGAGCGCACGTCGGGTCAAACCAGGCTCGTGATCGGAGAGGCTTGACTCCCCTCGTCGCACATGGGGAAGGAGTCGCTGCGCCGTCATGGCGGGCAATCAGCCGGGTTCATGTGCTCCGGAGAGTCAACGTACAACTGCCCCTGGAAGCCGAACTTTATCTGCTGAAGGTCGGACACGTTGAGAATGAAGTTCGGCGGGCTTCCGGGACCCAGTCCGTGCAGATCGACCCACGCGACGTGCGCACTCGGGCTGGACGCCCCCTGGACGGTCAATATAAACGCCTGGATATCAGAGACGTTGACAACACGGTTAGGCGGGGTGAAGCCCGCAGCCGGCGGAAGCTGTCCCGTACCCTCACCAACTACGTCTCCAAAGTGACGACTCCCGGGTTGACGAATGGTGGGGATCTCAAGCGCATTGGAGAAAACGACGCCGTCCAATGTCGCGGAGATTTCATATGTCGCCACCGGCACAATGGCGCAGTCCCCCAGGTGAACAAGGTCCTGCGTCCAGTTGAAGAAGACCGGTGTGGCAACAATTCTCACCAGGTAATCCACAGCGTCGCACGGCGGGGTGGGTGACGCACCGGGGCCGGTCTGGCAGCTCGGGTCGAAAGGCGCGCTGGCCCAGCCCAACATGCCGGCAGACGCAGGATACTCGGAGCTTGCTGCCAACACGACGCGGAAGGCTACGTCGCGTCCGGGATTCCTGGGCCGAAACGATATGTACCTGTGTTTCGGCACTGCATCCTGCTCGGGAGCGGGAGGCTCGAGGCAGACGTCATTGTGTTCCACCGTGCCGTCGGGATTGCAGACATCCTGCGTGCATGCGTTGCCGTCGTCGATAGGCGTTAAATCGCCGGTCGCCGGGTCGCAGCACTGCCCCGCCGGTGTCATATCGCTATGGTCCACCGTGCCGTCGGGATTGCAGACATCCTGCGTGCATGCGTTGCCGTCGTCGATAGGCGTCAGCCCACCGGTCGCCGGGTCACAGCACTGCCCCGCCGGTGTCATATCGCTATGGTCCACCGTGCCGTCGGGGTTGCAGACGTCCTGCGTGCATGCGTTGCCGTCGTCGATGGGCGTTAAATCGCCGTTCGCCGGGTCGCAGCAGTCAGTCTCCGGATCGGCGCTAGGGACGTTGGCACAGCCAACCAACGGGTCACACGAGTCGTGCGTACATGGGTCGCCATCATCGCACTCGCCATCACTGACACAGACGAGACATACACCGCCCGCCTCATCACAATGAACCTGATCGACGCACGGGTCTGCCTGATCCGTGCATACACCACCCTGACAGGTCTCCTCTCCGTTGCAGAACGCCGCGTCCGGGCACGCGGTCCCGTCAGGCGCGTTAGTGCTTGCACACGCCCCTGCCGTACAGGCATCGAGCGTGCATGGGTTGCCATCAGCGCAATCGGCAGCGTCGACACACTCCAGACACACGTCGTCCACTTCATCGCAATGAGCTTGGTCGACGCACGGGTCTGCCTGATCCGTGCATACACCACCCTGACAGGTCTCCTCTCCGTTGCAGAAAAGGCCATCCGGACACGGAGTTCCTCCGGCTACGGGAGAGTTGACGCAACTGCCGGCGACGCATGCATCGTTTGTGCAGGGGGCACCATCATCGCAATCCGCATCAACGGAACAGGTCGCGCAGGAATACACCTCGAAGTCATCCACATACCAGCCGTCGATTCCATAGCAGTAATCCTGCCCGAGTTCGAATCGCAGGCGAATCGACTCTCCGCCGCTGACATACGCACTCAGATCGACCAGAGAAGTTCCCCATTGTCCTCCGGCGCCGCTCCAGGCGGCTTGTCCTGCAAGGGGGTTGGTGCTGCTCCCGATGATCGTGGCATTGTAAGGGTTGTAAGTGAACGCGGACGCTGGTATCAGCTGCCAAGCACCGCCGTTCACGCTGATCTTCAGATTAGCCCCGTCATACCCAGGCTCGGTAGCGACGTAATGAGTGAAAGCGAGCGTGGGGTCGCTCAGCGAGATGGGCATGGGAAGCGAGGGGCTTACCAGCCTGCGCACCGCGGATTCATCTCCTCCCGGTGGACAGCCGTCATCGAGGTTCATGCAGAACCACGCGGTCCCGCCGCGTCCGAAGGGCAAAGCGCTTACCTGCTGCCACTCATAGGCGGTATCCGGGCTGCCCGTGGTGGAGACTGTCCATCCATTAGGGCCCGTCTCGAAGGCGTCAGCATAGACGGTGATGCGCGGCGTACACCGTGCCGGTGGGATAGGGTCGAGTATGTCGACGGTAGCGCCGCAAGCTCCGTCCGTGTTCATCTCGACAGCAAGAAGTGCGTTGTCGACCTGCACCGCATCCGCAGCGCTGAAGGGAGTGGCGGACGCCAAGCCGCTGCGCGGGTCCTGCGGGGTCGACCCGACCAGATCCGCTGCCGCCTGATTAAGAGCTACATACGCGTCTTTGAAGTCCGAAGCAGGCGTCAAGTAAACCGTAAGTGCGCGGTACCAGACAGCCGCTGCCTTAATCGGTCCGACAGCCGACACCGTATATCCGTTGAACGTCTTCCCGTCAGTAAGGATGGCAAACGCATGGTTGGGGACGCCGCTGCCACTGTGGACGCCGCCGTTGTCGGCCTCCGGGCAAGTCTGCAACGGGCTGTTGGCCCGGTCAGGGTCCCCCGCACAGGCGGGAGACCACATGTCGCGGATGGCCCCACCGAATGCCGTGGCATCCTCACCGACGAGCCAGCGTACGCCGTCGTCGTAGTTCGGGCTGTAGCTACAGGCGCTGCGCAAGTTGTTGGGCGTGTCGACCCCCGGGCCGGTAGGGTGCCCAGGCCAGGCAGGCGACCCACCGGGACTGCCGGGAAACGCCGCATTCCCGTTGAACAGGTCGACCAGCTCGCCCCAAATGTCGGAGTACGATTCATTGAGCTGCCCGGACTGATTCTGGTATATCAGGTTGGCGGTGGCGTCGGTGATGCCGTGGCCCATCTCGTGAGCGGTGATGTCGTCGGTAACCGTACCCGAGCAGAAGATCATCTGGGAACCGTTCCACTGCGCGTTTGGGCAGGGCGGGTATGTCGAGTTCACCGTGAGTATCAACGTCATCCCGGCGTCGTCGATGCTGTCGCGGGTGAACGCGCGGTAGAAGTAGTCGTAAACGTCGCCGGCGTAGTCGTAGGCACGATCCACATCAGCAGGAGAACCCACGGGCGGATCTCCTTCGCTACGCACAAGTAGGCCGGGCAGGGCGGCCCCATCCAACCCGTCATAGACCTCGCGCATGCGGGCTGTTAGGACCAAGCTCCATTCGTCAAGCACCGCCCCGTCATGTGCATCAATGAACAACGCTTGACGAACAAACGTGCCCGGGTCGTTCAAGACCACGTAATATGCCAGGTGCGGCCCGATCGGCGCATCGCCGTACCAGCCCGGATCGACAATCACAAGTTCCGAGTGCTCGACAACGTAGTCGCGCGCGTTGATCCACGCCGCGCCGGCAGCTATCGCCTCGTTTTCAGAGAGCGTTGCCACCGTGTTCACCTTACGCGCGCCCAGGTAGAAACGGCCGTTGGCTGCGAGGAAGTCGCCATGTGCATTCTGGTGGACCTTGAGCACCCCGGAGAAAACTGGAATGTTGCGATGCACCTGCTGATAGCTTGTATGTGCATGACCCAGCGCATCGGATGTTGTGCGGAGACTCCGCAGTTCTGTCGCGGCGTCGCCGACGCCGAACAGCGGACCGTACTGCCGCACAAAGGCGTCAGGCGCAGCGTGGCCTGTTGCGGCGCTGGGAACCGCGAGCCCCACGGGGGCGGTCTCATGCCCGCGAATGAAAGTCGCAAGTCCGGTGGTTCGCGACCGTTGGACTATCTCAACGCGACCGTTGCCGTCGGCAGCCTGCCGCCCTGTCACACGATCCTCGGCCGCCGCGACAGCCCCGACACACGTACCGAAGGCCAGCGCACTTAGAAGGACAAAACTCGGACGCATGTGCCCCCCCCCTCTCAAACGCTACGTTGGGAATCCACGACGCTATAAGCGTCACCCTTGTCAGTATAGTCTAGGCGCTTCGGAACCCCAAACCTGATGCACCAGCGGCTTTCATCTCGGGTGCATCCCAAATTGGGTGGCGAATTCGCGTGGTGGTTGCGTGCTCGCATT
>JBHHXS010000226.1:0-6048 GCA_046757145.1 Phycisphaerae bacterium
GAGCAACAGCGTCCCCGCCAGCGTGACAGCCGCGAGCCCGATGACCACCGGCACGAAGACCCCCGCTACTTTGTCCGCGATGCGCTGCATCTCGGTCTTGCCCGCCTGTGCTTCCTCGACCGCGCGTATGATCCGACCCATGGTCGACTCGGAACCGACACGGGTCGCCTCGATGGTGATGAGCCCTTCCCGGCACACGCTTCCCGCTACAACCAGGTCGCCTACGCCGCGGTGCCTGGGCAGGGGCTCGCCGGTGACGGCACTTTCGTCCATCGCCGCCTCGCCTTCGATCACCAGGCCGTCAACCCCCGCAATAGTGTCCTGGGCGACGCGCACGTGGTCACCTATGGCGATCTGCTCAACGTTGACTTCGGTGACGCCCTCCTCCGTCACGACCTGAGCGGTGCGGGGAAGGCGCCGGGCAAGTGTCGCGATCGCGGTCGAGGCGTGGCGCCGGGCACGCAACTCAATGAAGCGACCGAGGTTGATGAACCCGAGGATCATCGCAACGGCATGGAAGTAAGCGGCGTCTGCGTTGCCGCGAAAGAGGTTCACGATGCCTGAGACCAGGGCAGTGGACACGCCTGTCGAAATCAACAAGTCCATATTAGGGGAGCGGTGAATGGCTGCACGCATGCCCGCGACCAGGATTGGGGCGCCGGCTGGAGACACTATGAGCAACGTGCAAAGAACCGCCTGGATGGCGTGAGGCCAAACGTATCCGTAACTCTCCCCTCCCTGTAGCAACGGCGCTAGCCAGTGAATCGCCATCACCGGCAATCCCAAGGCCGCCGACTGCCACAACGCTTGGCTCTGCTCCCGGAGTCGCGCGAGATGCGTCTGCTCGAGCGGGGTCATGTTGAGGCCCCGACTGCGAATCGCTTCCGCGTCGTAGCCCGCAGCGCGCACCGCCTCGAGAAGTTCGGATTGGGCCGGGGGCGTTTCACCCGGTTCTATCGTCGCTACGCAAGTTGTCAGATTCACATGCGCGCTGCTAACGCCCGGGACTGCCCTCAGTGCCTTTTCAAGCCTGGAAACGCAGCTCCCGCAGGTCATCCCCTCGACGTGGAGCATTATGGGTTGCCTGGCGGCTGGTGGGCGAGTGGAGGTCATTATTGACCTGGCAATCAACGCGAGCTTGAGAAGCCGCTGATCTCGAATGCGCCCGCAGCGCGAACGGCAGCGAGGATGTCGGCGCGCGTAACGACCGCCTCGTCATATGTCACGACCGCGTCCCCCAGGCGAACATCGCAGTCGTGTACGCCGCGCATCTGGGTCAGTGCCGCTTTTAGTGTTTGGATGCAAGAGTCGCAATGCATCCCTGTGATCCTAAGGGCAATCTTCATGATCCCTCACGTGCCCAAGGTAGGCACTCCGGTCGGTTTCTTGGTTTTGATCATTCTATCGTAACGCTGGGAGACGGCCAGCGAGGGATGCGCGTACGCGCGGCGTCGTGTTTCGTTCCGCGCGAGCTGAGGCGCGGCTGAACCAGCCTCCGAAGCGGCTTGCGCTGGGCGGCCCTTGCGGCAAAGTCCACACATCTGCGGAAAAGTTCCCATGCGCCCGACTGAATTCGCTTATTCACCGGGCCGCGATGGACCGATAATATACTGGATGCCGGCGGAATCGATACATACTGCCATGGCGTATCGGTGCCTGGCTCCCTCTGGGTAGCGCAGACGGTATTCCGAGACCATGTAGTCTTCTGGAACGGAGATTGCTAAAATCTATCGTCGGTAGGTGACGCGGAAAGGCGTGGCCGACGGGAGAGAGCAGCGGCCGGAACTCAGAGGCGATACAAGTGGTAGGTGCCACCGGCGCCAGCGGGCTCTTCTCGTCCAGGATTGGGTGCGACTGAACCATAATAGACTTTGCGAAGCCAGCGGCTTTTTCATGCCCCCCACCTACAATCCTCTCTCCGGCCCGAACCGTGGCGGGGCACCGCTGGTTTCGTGAGGATCGACGAACAGGCGAGACCAACGACACCAAGTTTCTTCCACCATCCTCCTCTCTCCGGCCCGAACATGGAAGAACGTTGTTGGTCTCGCCGTCTTTTTACGTCGACACGTTACGTGTCGACGCGGCCGAGACCAGACCGACGATGCGCTGCCGGGGCTTTACAATGCGATCCGCGTCATCGCCTTTCTTCTCGCACGAAGGAGAGACAGCCCGATGAAAGTCGCGCTCGCCCAGATTAACCCTGATGTTGGTGACATCGAGGGCAACAGCGACAGGATAATCGAGCGCATCAAGACCTCGCGCGATGCCGGTGCCGACCTCGTCGTGCTGCCGGAACTTGCAATCCCGGGCTATCCGCCCAAGGACCTCCTGCTGCGCGAGGACCTCGTCCGGCAGAATGTAGCCGCCCTGGAACGGATCGCCTCCCACTGCAAGTCTCTCACAGCTGTCGTAGGGTATGTTCTGCCCAATCAAAACGGGGCGGGCAAGGCGATCTTCAATGCCGCGGGCGTGTGCTGCAACGGCACCGTGGTTGCATCCTACGCCAAGATGCTGCTCCCGACCTACGGCGTATTCGATGAATCGCGCTATTTCAGCTCAGGCAAGGAGCCAACGACGGTCACCATCGCTACTGGCGACGCCCCGGTGCGTATTGCCCTGACAATCTGCGAAGATGTGTGGACCGACCGGCAATTCGAAGGACGGCGGGTATACGGTGTAGATCCAATAAGACTGACGGTCGCGGCGGGCGCGGAGTTCCTCGTCAACCTGTCAGCTTCACCATTTGAAGCCGGAAGGCAAGGGTTCCGCGAGAGGCTATTCGCTGAGCAGATTCGTGAGCAAGGGGTCCCTCTGATTCAAGTCAATCAGGTTGGTGGGCAGGATGATCTTATCTTCGACGGCGGGAGCGTTGCCTTCGACGCAAGCGGGCGAATTGTCGCCCGGGCTAAGGCCTTCGAAGAGGATCTCCTTATCGTCGACCTGCACGGGCCTTCCACACACAGAGTCGAGCCTTATCCCGAGCGCATCCCCAGCATCCGCAAGGCTCTTGTCCTGGGAATCCGAGATTACATCCGCCGATGCGGATTCGAGAAGGTGGTAGTGGGGCTCTCGGGCGGTGTCGACTCTGCTCTTACTGCGGCATTGGCTGTGGAGGCGATCGGGCCGCAAAGGGTACGAGGTGTTGCCATGCCTTCGCGATTCAGCAGCGAGCATAGTGTTGAGGATGCGCGACTGCTGGCGGACAACCTGGGCATCGACTTCACGGTGATTCCCATAGACGCGGTGCACCGCTCCATGGAAGATGCGGTGCGCCCTCATTTCGCAGATTTGCCCCAGGGGGTTGCGGAGGAGAACATCCAAGCGCGCATCCGCGGCAATATCCTGATGGCCCTGTCGAACAAGTTCGGCTGGCTGCTCTTGACGACCGGCAACAAGAGCGAGTTAGCAGTCGGTTATTGTACGCTCTATGGAGACATGTGCGGCGGACTTGCCGTCCTGAGCGACGTGCCCAAGACCGTCGTCTACGAACTGGCCCGCGAGTTCAATAGGACCGCCAGCACTCCGTACATTCCGTGGCGCTCGATCGAGAAGCCGCCCTCTGCGGAACTCCGTGCGGATCAGTGCGACCAGGACACGCTGCCTGCCTACGACGTTCTCGATGCCATACTGGAACAGTATGTAGAGCAGGATAAGGAGCCTGAGGAGATAACGGCGTCAGGGTTCGACCGTGCGACCGTCCGGAGCGTCATCCACATGGTCGACAGGAATGAATACAAACGAAAGCAAGCGCCGATCGGCCTGAGAGTCACCACTCGTGCGTTCGGGCCTGGGCGGCGCATGCCTATCGCTGCCAAGTACCGATAGTCACGTAGTGCCTATTGTGCTGTGCTGTTCGTCTGCCACAGCACGTCCACCTCTTCCACCCTCTGGGCGAATATCTGGTTGAACACCTTCCGGAACTTGAGTCCGGGGTCCCCGGGTCGGAGTTGGGAATAAAGCAGCTTCACCTTATCCATACCGTACTCCTCGACCAGATAGCGAATGAACGATCCTGCCGCTGGGAAGGTGACGTCCACCCCCATTTTCTGAAACTCGGCATCTTCGATGAGTTTCATGATGGATGGCAGGAGCCCTCGCTGGCTTTGCACCCTCGAGTAGGAGCGCAGGTCCACGTCAAGATTGTCCTGGGACAGATAAACGGCAAGCCCCTCTCGCACCAGCAAGGTGCTCTCGCCCATTTTTCGCAGTACGACGTGGGCAAGCTTGTGCTGGTCGTCCCAGCGCACCGCGTGCACCGCGTTGCCCGAGTAGTGCGTGTCCGCGGGATTACCGGTGACCTCCTGCTTACGTTCGTTTGAAGGGTAGCTGTAGAACTCTATCTTCTCCTCGTGCTTGACCCCAAGGGCTGTTTCTATCTTGGCGTCGAAGCGACTTTCTCTTCCGTGGGAGCCCCGGCTCCCTCGTAGAGGAACGTGATGCGCTCAGTTTCCTTTTTATTCCAGGGAATGGGGACCTGGGCGTGCAACGTGACGTCATCAAACCAGGCCTTCCCCGAGCAGGTAAGTACGCATCCGGCCCGCGCCTCTACCGCCCCCTCCGGAGCAGTCACGATGCGCTCCACTGCCGTCCAATCCTTGGTCCCGTAAATTGTACGGGTCCAAACCACGCGGGAGCCGCCAACAGCTACGCTGGCCCCCTTTGCATTGGTGAACCGGATGTGCAGATTGCAGTGCAGAGGCTGGGAACCCACTGCGTGGACGTTCTCCGTCTTGATCCATCCAGCGACCTTGTAGTGCTTACCGGGCTCTACCGGCACAGGCTTCGACTCCATCGAGTGCCAGGCCGTCGTCCCATCAGGCGACGAAATGTGGAAGCTCTGTTTTCCGGTGCGGCTTACCTCACGGTCGATGCTCATCTGCGCGGGCACGATCGTCTGACCAAAGGAGAATGCGCGCCGCTGCGTCCAGCCGGTGGGTCTGTCCTCACCCTCCTCGAACGACGAGTTGTAAACGAGGTTCTTGTCCCACAGTCGTTCGCCCGGGTCGGCCGCCATCCCCGGCGCAGGTGGGAGAAGCCACAGTAACGCCGCCAACAGTAACCACGAAGCCCGAAATCGGTTTAGGCGAATCATCTTGTCCTCCGCTTGTGTCAGTTTCGCCCAAGTTCGTCCCCCATGCCGCCAAGGTGCTCGAGGGAATGTGAGCCAGCCATCCGCGTGATCGGCGAACCCCTACGTCAAGCATGCCAGCACGCTGATCATCGGCCAGAATGCACGCGCCGTCAATGTGGTGCTTGCCGCAGGCCATGCCTGCTCCCGGGGGAGGGGAATCGGTCCGGCAGTCCCTCGTTGACGTCCCGGCGAGATGCACGTAAGACGGCATCGATGATCACTGTAACCAGAACCGCGACTGCATATGTAGCACTGGGCTCCAACATGGGCGACAGGCTCGGTGCCATGCGAGCCGCGGTAGCCGCGCTCGACGAGAGGTCGCACACCCGTGTTGACTTTGTGTCAGGAGTGGCGTCACTCTATGAGTCAGCGGCGGTGGTGCCCGCGTCGCACCAGCATGGCCAACCACCGTACCTCAATTCCGTCGTGCGTCTGCAGACTACGCTGTCACCAAGGGACGTTCTCCGGACGGCGCTTCAAATTGAAAAGTCGCTCGGTCGGATAAGGCGAGAGCGCTGGGGGGCGAGGATTATCGACATCGACCTGCTCTTTTACGACGAACTCGTCTTGCGCGACATCGATCTGACGCTGCCTCATCCCCGTCTGCAGGAGCGCCGTTTCGTCCTCTATCCGTTGGCGGAAATATCGGGCGATCTGCGTCATCCGACGCTGGATACGACGATTCCCTGCCTCGCGTGGGAGCTTGTCGGTGCCGGTGGCACCGCCGAGCTGACCCGCGTTGCCGGTCCGGAGTGGGTGTACGCCCGTCCCCTGCTAGGGTCGGTGGTTATGCCCGGCCCAATACCCGCTGACGCCGTGCCACCTCGGGATTCTCGGGGTGATGCCCGGTCGAGCGTTGCAACCGGGCCTGTCATCTCCGGTGTAGCAGCCACTGCCCGGTGGTGAGAATGACGAAC
>JBHHXS010000227.1:0-6045 GCA_046757145.1 Phycisphaerae bacterium
TTGACTGCGTGGTCCGAAACCACCCCAGGCCCGCTCCTCGATAACCGCTGCGGCCTGGCGCCCGGGCAGGACCCTTAAGACACCAGTACGGCGTCACGTACCGGAGATCGCGTCGACCCACGTCGGGGCAAAGGAAGCAGTAGGATGCATGGGTATCATGGACAACGAAAGGAGTAAGGCTCTCAGTGGCTCCATCGCGCGGCACGCGAAGCCTTCGAATTGCACGCGAAGGTCTCGCGGTACGGCCTCGCTGAGGCCCCTGCCGCAGAACGCCGGGGCAGTCAGCGGCAGATGTACGTATGAGTAATCAAAGGAGACGTGTCGCGCGCCGTGCGGTCGTACTCGTGGTTCGGTTTCCAGTGTCAGTGCCCGGCGCTGACACCAATCCACACTTCGATTATAACGCCCTCAAGGTGTGGAGGCATCCCGGTGTGGCGTTGACGATCACGGATTGCCTATGTCAATCCACTTGACGCACCCGCAGCTACGGGTCGTTCGTCGGGGTTTGCCTGTTCACGACGCGCTGCGCGGCATCGCGTACAAACGCCGCCAGCGCATCATCCGGGTCGCCGTCGGCGGCTGACTGCAGAAGCTGTAACGCCTCTTGAGGCTTCGCGGTCGCGTAGTAGAGGTAACCCAGGAGGAAGCGAGCCTCTCGATCGCCCGGGTTAGCCTGCACTAACTCGCCAAGTTGCCCCAGTTGCATGGTAAGGACGGATTCATCGGGGTAGAGCGCTCGCAAGTCGATCGGATCGTCAATCAGATCAGGGATGGCCTCCAGGGCGCGTCGCACCGCTGTTGCCGCAGCGCCATACTCCCCTGCGGCAAAGTTGGCGAGCCCGTAGAACAGCTTGGCGTAGCCGTCGCCATCATCCGCGAGAACCGCGCGCATATAGAGGTACCTGGCTTCGTCGTAACGACCTGCCGCAAACGCCGTCGCCCCGAGTTCCGTCCATGGCGTCACTTCTCCCGCGTCGGTAGCCGACGTCGCAGCGCCGGCTGCGGTTTGACTGGCGGGGCTTGGTTGGGGCAGTTCCACATCGTTTGCCTCTCCCGGATCGACAGGTTGTGGCTGCGCGGGCGCGCTGATGTAGGCTTCCGCTGCAGGCGGTGGAGCGCTCTGGGAACCCTGGGCGTAAATGATTGTGGTGTCATGCACCGGACTGAGTAACGGCTGGTACGGGTAGTCGATCACCGTGCTGTAGGGGTAGTAGGAATAATAGTCCGGGAAGCCGAAATACCGGTAGTATATTGGTCCGTATCCGGCGTAAATCGAGCCGTAGCAGCGTCGATAGCCCCGGTAGCGGTGGTAGTATGCTAGTGCGTTATACCCGCCGCGCCACCAGTGATCTCTATAGTAGTGTCCGCCCCAGTGGCCCAGCCTTATGTCCAACCCGAGAGCCAGTGAGGCGCTCGTGCCGTGCCCCCTGCGCCCAACGCGGTGGCCGAGCCGCCCGCCGTCGGCAATGATGCCTCTGCCATACCCCAGACGTACGAACCCACGATCCGATCCTGCGCGTCGCCCGACCGAATGCGCCCGCAGCCCATCCACACCAACGACTGCGTGGCTCGCCGACGCCCGTGAACCGGGCGGTTTCGACTCGCGACGACCGGTGACCACCCTGACCGGCGCTTGCCCCCGGCGTACCGCCTGTACACGGCCAAACGTCCGCCCGCCGTTGCGCGTCCGTGGTGCACGCGACGCTGGCGAGGCGGCAGCTCTGCGCAGCTGCACACCTGCGACAGCCGAACGCACCCTTGGACGGGTGCTGGTGCCTGAGCCGCGGGCGGTCCAGGCCCTCTTCGGCTGCCTTCGCGAGCTTGGGCCGGTCATCCGCACCGGCGCTGACCTCGAAGAGGAACGGCGCACTGCCGGGCGTGATGCTGCGTGCCGGGCTCTGGACCGATTCGCTACCCGGCGTCTAGCCGACGACTTCCGTGAGATTGACCGTGAGGAGCGCGGAGTAACACCAACGCGTGAACGGGTGCGCCGACCAACGCGAGTATGGCTACGTCGTGCAGAGATTGCCTGGCGCCCTGTCCGTTGAGCTACGCGCCCCACGCGTGGTCTCGCAGCATGTCGGCGCGTCGCCCCTACGCGGTGCGAGCGGGCACCTTTGGATCTGCCGCGCGGTGGGCCGGCATCTGCAGTCGCATCAGCTAGCACCAGCGCTGCCGCTATCGCCAACGTGCGCAGCAATATCGAGAACGGAGGTCTCCAATACATTTGACTAATCTCCGATCAGTTGCTTTACCAAGTGACCCAACTATATCGTCATCTGGCAACTATTGCCCTCTGTTAAATAATACACCAGGTCGAACAAAATGCAAGCGCTTATCCGATTTGACGACTATGCCCGTCGCGCAGGGCGTGTGAAAAACACGAGCATGCTTGGCCGGTCCGCCACATTAAGTTAGCAGTGGTAATACTTCAGTCAAGCTGCTAACAGTGTGATCCGGCCGGCATGTTCCAATATCGTGTATTCGGCCTTCGCGCCGGATCCAAACCGTGGCAATGCCGAGCCTGGCCGCACCGCTTATGTCGCTGTGTAGCGAGTCTCCTATGTGGACAGCCCTATGCGGTTGCACACCGACGGTCTCGAGGGCACGAAGAAAGATCGCCGGGGCAGGCTTGTAGCAGCGTGCCGCTTCTGATGTTGTCACGTCGCGCAGCGGCAGATTATTCCTTTCGATCGCCGACATCAGAGCTGCGGTGTCAGCGTTGGAGACGCAACACAGGGGCAGATCGATGGCCCGAAGGAACTTGAGGGCATCGGGATGGAGTGGTGGGTCCCGCCAATAGTTCTCGAGGTCGGATATAAACGACGCACAGGATGCGCCGTTGATCCCGAGGCTGGCAAGCGTACGCTCCAGGCTTAGCAACTCGCATTCGAACAGCGTTTTGAAGGATCGGCGGTTGCTTCGGCCGATGATGTCGAAGAACCTCTCTCCCCAACTGACGGCCAGTTCCCGGGGCGTGATGCTCAACGGCAGTGTCGCAGTGAGTCGGCGACACGTAGCGTCAACGGCGTCACCGTCGCCAGCCGACAGCGTGCCGTAGAAATCGATGAGAACCGCGTCAAACCGTCCGCGTCCCACGTCGTCAAAACCTCACTTTGAAGATGGGTTTGGAGGCCAGCGCGAACGCCATGGATACCACGAAGAAACAGAATACCCAATAGTCGGTGCCGTACACGCGCGAATCGCGACCTGGGTAGAGCACCTCGACTGAGGCAACACCTGTATGCCCAGGCAAGACAGGTTCGACGGGATGAACAAGCTGTGCAAGCCAGTGTCTGCTCGGACGCGTCGCGCTGACGCGCCGTAACCCATCGCCGACGATGAGCTCCTTTTCGATGACAGTATCTTGATCTTGCGTGGGCGATGAACGCGATGGATTGTGAAGGTGGAACCGCAGCGTATGTCGTCCGGCTTGTCCGCCGCGAATCCGCCAGGCAAGCTCGCACTCCTTGGCAATAGGCCCGACCTCTGCGATGGCACCGGGACCGGTTTCTAGAGTGACCTTCGGTAGCTCGAAGTGCGGAGTGCGAGGTGCAGTGTTAGAGGTAGTAAAGGGTCGTCCGCGGGCGTCGCGGCAGGCGTTATCGAAGGTCAATTTGATCAAGGTCTGTTCGCCGGAGTGTAATGGTCGCCATTGATACCGAATCCCCATCTGGGCCAATCCCAGCAGCATGGGCAGTGCAAGGACGAGCACTGGAACGAGTATGTAGCGTTGCAGCCTGAGGATTGCCCACATGAGTGCCGCTTGTGCCCGCCAGGTGACGCCGGGTTGGTCTTTATAGAGCTTCAAGGCCAGCAGGTTGGCCTTGATGTCATCCTTGATCCGGCCTATCGCGGCCTGATTGGACATGATTCCGAAGGTCGCCAGCATCACAACCCCAGCGATGGCCGACAGCAGCGTCAGCCCGATCCAGACGGGCAACGGCGAGAGGATCGTGTACACAAGATCGCCGAGAGTGGTGCAAGGAGGATTAAGCACCGATAGAATGGGCGACAGGATCACACCTAACGCTGCGTCGAGAGCACCTCCGACCGTGACGGCGATGGGCTTAGCGACCGACCGCAGCCACGAGATTGCAAGAGCACCGTTGATCAGCAGCCAGTTCAGCGCTTCCATCGTTCCCACCTGCTCCGGCTTGTGGGGGGGAGCGCACCTAGGCGGACTAGGCCGGTACTACTCCAAGTAGCCCAATCCTCGGAGGCGTTCGGTGATCTGCGCCTCGTCGCCGGCGGACTCGAGCGCAGCCAGTTCCTTCTCGATGATATGCGTGACGAACTCCTCCGGTGAGCCGTAGCCCGCCAGTTCCGTGATCTTCCTGATGCGATCATAGAGCCTCGAGTCGATTTTTATTTTTGCCATGTGCAAATGCTCCCAGGGGTCATCGTGAGGGTTGAGCCCCGCCGTCGCTGTTGGTGATCGCGGCAAGGACGGGGGATCGTGCCTCGTAAACGCTTCCACCGGTCATTGTCTCGGGTGGGTCGATGCCGAATTCCTCCAAAATCGTGGGCGCCAGGTCGAGTAACGACGGATTATGCCGGCGGATGGGCCTGTTGCTGAACAGAACCCCGGGCACCTCGCCGGCGGCGATGCAATGGTCCGCGCTCCAGGCGGAATCATTGTCCTGGATCGTCTCCTCCTCAATGTTTCCGAGTGTGGTGGCCCATGATGCCCGGTATCCGCGGTGGTAGCCTATGATCAGGTCGGGCGCTTTCGAGGCCTGCGGCCCCGAGTAGACTTCATCGGTCCGGTAGATTTCGGCGATGATCGGCCTGCCGTCCACCGGATCGCGGATCGCGAGCAGTTTCTCGGTTAGCTCGCTGATCAACGTATCTTTCTGGTCGCGCTCGACGATGCCGTCACGTTCGCGCCCCTTGAGGTTGATGTACAGCGCGTTAAGCCCCAGGCCGTATGCCCGCGTTCTCGTCCAATCGGGCAGCCGACCGCGGCTGGGGTCGGTCAGCGTTTTACAATCGGCAGGAAGGATATAGCCGTTGTTCCGGAGCCAGGTGTTAACGTTGAACTGTCGGCGGAAGTTGCAGAACCCGTGATCTGACATTACCAGAAGCGTAGCATCATCCCCGTATTGCTCGATTACGTCCCCGACAACTTCGTCCATTTGCTTGTACAGGTCGATGATTATCTGATGACGCTTGCGAGCCTCCGTGTGGGAACGCACCGGGTGCGGTTCGTCTGAGTCCCACCAGAACATGTGCGCCTGCAGGTCGGTGCTGGAGAAGTAAAAGAACAACAACCCGTCTTTGTAGTGCGTTCTGGAGTAGCGAAGCAGGTTTAGCCGCTCCTCCAGCACGTATCGGCTCTGGTTGCGGTATTCGTCGTCGTTGAAGACTCCGTTGGAGAGAGCCTTGTGATCCTCCTGAAAGCCCGTCGTATAGAACAGTCCCAGCTCATCGGCGATGTCAGTCACAAATTCCTCCGGCTCGCTGATCCTCTGCCCGGCGGGCTTCGAAGGGTCGATGTTGATCGGTGTCACATACAGCTGGAATCTCGGGCGCACCTTCCGCAGGTAGAACCTGCAGATTCCGTGCGCATGGGAGTTCGGCAGGAATACGGGCATCTCCAGCGTGAAGTCCACTTTGACCCAGTCGCTCCACTCTCCTTCCCTCAGCAGAATTGTCTGCCCTTGAAGGTCGATGCGGGCCGACGGCTCCCGTGCGTCACGGTGTATGGTGAACCGAACTTCCGTCTGCTCGGGGCGCTTGAGGTAGGTATTGGAGGGGCCTACGAGTGTTGCCTCGACGCCGTCGCCCTCGAAGATCAGCGGGCTGCGCATGCCGCCTCCCTCGCTCCTGGGGACCAGCGTGTCCTCCGAGAAGAACTGGTAAGTGCCGTAGCCTCCGAGCAGATCGGGAACGCCCATCCCACTCAGGCAGCACATGTGTCCATGACGCGATTCACTGGGCGGATAGTTCGCGGGTATATCATAGATTCGCACGGGGACGCCGGCTTCATCGAGGTAATCCCAGAAGGGCGTGCCTTCGCGCTTCTGGAGTGTGCGGGTGGGG
>JBHHXS010000228.1:0-5920 GCA_046757145.1 Phycisphaerae bacterium
GGTCGAGCGTGAACATGTGCACGCCGTCGCCGGTGGTGTAGCTCATCACCGTGCTGCTGCCGTAAACGACGTATCCCGCCGCCACCTGCTTGATTCCAGGCTGCAATATGTGGTCCATGGTCTTGCCGGCGGGAACATCGCGCCTTCGGTGGAGGATCGAGAAGATCGTCCCGATGGTGGCGTTCACGTCGATGTTGCTTGAGCCATCCAGTGGATCGAACAGGACGATATACGAGGCTTCCCTCCCTAGCTCCTTGACGATCCGAGGTTCGTCATCCTCTTCGGATACCATAATCCCCACATTACCCCGATAACCCAGACATCCTATAATCGTCTCGTTGGCCAGCACATCCAGCTTCTCGACGGTCTCGCCTTGCACGTTTGTGGCCCCGGTTGACCCGAGAATGTTCGAGTAGCCGGCCCTGCGGACGTGATCGGAAATGATCTTCGTTGCAAGTACAATGCCCGATAAAAGCCAACTGAGCTCCCCCGTTGCGGTGGGATGGTGCAAGCGTTGACGTTCGAGGATATGCCGCTGCACGGTCCGGATAGCCGTGCCGTTGCTCCGCGCCTCCATCTTGTCTTCCTCCAATCAGCAGCGACTACGATTCCAACCGACTCCTGCCACCCACTCGGTCAGGACGGGCACGGAGCATCGCTATGCATTGGCGCCCGATCTCAGACGCACGCTCAGTATACCACCCGGGCAGACAGCGCTCCAATGGACGGTTCTAATTCTCGTCTTGGCATATGCTCGCACAGACTTTGGCGGCGGCGTCCGAGAGGTCGTCCGCGGGAACTAGCTGTGGAATAGCGGCATCCAGGAGCATTTGGCGGGCACGTTCCACGTTCGTGCCCTCCAAACGCACTACCGCGGGCACATTGAAGCCTACCTCCCTGGCTGCGGCAATTAGGGCTTCCGCCACCGTGTCGCATTTGGCGATGCCCCCGAAAATGTTCACGAGAATCCCCTTTACCTTAGGATCGGAAAGTATGATGCGGAAGGCTTCGGTCGCCCCCTCAGCCGTGACCGATCCGCCGATATCGAGGAAGTTCGCCGGTTCACCGCCGTGTAGCTTTATGATGTCCATCGTGGACATCGCCAGGCCCGCCCCGTTCACTACGCACCCGATGGTCCCGTCGAGGGCGATGTACGACAGGTTGTGCTCCTTTGCCCGCAGCTCCATCGGGTTCTCTTCGCTGGGATCGAACATCTCCAGGAGTCGTTCGTGCCGGAAGACGCCGTTGTCGTCGAAGTTCATCTTGGCGTCGATGGCCAGCACCTCCCCGGCGGGTGTACGAACCATCGGGTTGATCTCGGCTAGCGCACAATCGTATTCGTAGAATACCTTCACCAGGCCCCGGATGATCCTCGCTGCTGCCGACGCTTGGGACTTCTCCCTAAAACCCAATGCGCCGATGAGCTGGCTGCACTGGAAGTCAAGCAAACCGAGGTGCGGGTGCAACCAGCATTTGACTATGGCGCCCGGGTTCCGCTTGGCGACCACCTCGATCTCCACGCCTCCTTCACGCGAGACCATGACCACCGGACAGCGCTTAGAACGATCCACGACTACGGAGGCGTAATACTCGCTCTCGATGTCGACGGCGGAGGCCACGAGCAGCTTCTTGACGGCGATCCCCTCGGGCCCGGTCTGGGGCGACACCATTCGATTACTGAGCATGAACCTGGCGGCTTGCTCAACGTCAGCAGCGGAGTCACACAGCTTGACGAAGCCTGCCTTGCCCCTGCCGCCGGCGAACACCTGGGCCTTGACGACCGTCTTGCCGCCTATCCTGCCGTGGGCGCCGACGGCGCCTTCAGGTGTGTCGACGACGTACGAAAGGGGGACGGGTACACCGGCGTCGGCCAACAGCTCCCTTGCCTGATACTCATGTACCTTCATCGCTACTGATCCCTTGTGTTCGGCTGAGCCTGTGGATCCTAAGAGACGCCGGGTACCGATGCCGGTTGATCATGTGCCCCCGACGACAAGTAAAGCGGGCGAACGGACTCAAGCCGTCGACATATAGCCTCAAGGACATCTTCCGCTTCCAGGCCGAGAGCCTGCAAGCGGTGCTCCGCCGTCATCTTACCCTGCTGCATGCGATTCGCAATCCCCTGCGTCGGCTTGCGTTGCTCCACGGCTGCCTTCTCCTCGATAGCGGAGGAGATGATAGCCGCGGCGGCGTGCTGGGTGCGGTCGAGCGATGCTGCAAGCGTGGCCCTGTCGCCGTTCGATCGAAGACCCCCTCACCGATGTCCTGGCGCAGCGCGGGACACTGGTCGATCACCGCGTGATATGGTTGCCCTTCAACGTGACGTCGGGGACGTCCTCAGATAAAACCACTTTGAGCAGGAATTCGGTGACGACCTGTAGGAAGAGAAGGGGCTCTTCGGTAAACGGGGCATGCCCGCTATGCTCGAAGATCACCAGCTTGGCGTTATGCAGGGCCTCGGCGATCTCGAACTGGTTGATCGGCGGACAGATTCGATCATAGCGTCCGCCCATGATCAGCGCAGGGCCTTTGTACTCCGCCAAACCCGGCAACAGCTCAACGTCCTTTAGCGTTCCGCCCAGCTTCCACTCGGGATCGTCTCCTACCATCTCACGATACACGTCAGGGTTGAACACCACCGCGTTGGGGTCGTTATAGTCCGCCAGTTGAGCGTGGAGTCGGCTCTCACTCTCCGGGTTGTAAGTGTAGAGTTCATCCATCCCGTCAAACAACTGGGCGAGTTCACCCTCGCCGGTGAGCTGTCCGACGCTGCGAAGTTCAATGATCCTTCTCCACCGTTCGAGCATATGATATTGTATAAAGCGCTTAACGGTATCAATATTGCGCTCCTGCCACACACGCGCCCCGTGGATGCCCGCCGTCGTCATCAATGCCATCGTGTGCGTGGGAAACCGGCTCGCGTAGGCCAGCGCGACCATGCTGCCGTAAGAATGACCGTAGATGATGATCCTCTCCGCGCCGAGGTGGGTTCGCACCGCCTCGACATCGAGGAGATCGTTGTCCAAGGAGTAAGCCGGTTCGCGCGATCGCGCCTGCTCCGAGCGGCCGCGCCCTCGGTTGTCAAGATACACAAGCCGGCCGAGCGGTTGAAGCAAAGAGTGTGTATAGCGAAAGCGGGCACTGCTCGAGCCCGGCCCCCCGGCGATCATGACGATGGGTACGCCTGAGCCTACCGCATCGTAGTAAACCTTGACACCGTCGCGCGTCGTTACAAAGTGCCCACCACCGGCGGCTGCAGGCACCCCCATGAATGCGCAGACAAACGCGACGTTGACCACCCTGGGCACTAGTGCGGCCCCAAGGCCTATCAACGTTCCCTCGCCCGACGGCCGGTCCCGACCGCCGGCATCCTGGTCCTTCCACCCTACCTCCATTACATAGCCCCGAGCCGGCGGAGGAACCGGGCAGCAAAGGCCGGTTGTCGCCTCCCAAGGTGTCTCCCTGCCGGCACTCCACCTTACCAACTGCTCTCAAAGCACCGCATCGGAAAACAGATTCAGTGAATCGCAGTACCCCTCATCTGCGTCGATCGAGTGCACGCTCTCTTGTTTCAGTCGCTCGCGTGATCAGGTCCTCAACAGCCGGCAATTCCATCGGTCTCATCGCGAAATGGGCGGTGTGAACGTCGTGGATTTGCCAGGGCCAGAGCACTTCGGCGAAGAAATCCACTGGCATATGCTGATACCAGGGGGGCTTGACCTCCAAGTTGGTCTTAAGCGTTTCGTAGCCTTCGTTGCGAAGCGTCACGGTGTAGTCACCGTACCAAACGAAGTCGGTCGCTACCTCGCTGCGCCCTATCTCCTGGTCATTCAGAGTAACCAGCGCACCGGGAGGATCAGTAGTGATGATGATCGTGCGCCGCACACACCCCGAGAAAGTCGTGACGGCTGCCAGCAGCGCCAACAATACCGGGTGAAGCGCGCCTTTAAGACGCGCCGATGCCGTGGTCGGAGTACTCAGCGGAGCTTTTCCCGCAAGTCGGGCGCATAACGCCATCGCTGCCGGGCGTCGCACCTCTTCTACCTTCCTCGCTCTTGTGACTAGTGCCACTGCGGTCATGCCATTGTCAATCCGCCTCGGGGTAACGTCTCTTAAGCCTGCAGATCTCAGCGGTAGGTCCGTCGGTGTCGAGGACGGCCACCGTCGACTGTCCGGTCACCCAGCCACAGCACTCTCCGGGGTTCAGGAACAGCTTTCCCCGCTCCACCGTGTTCACGACCTCATGTGTATGTCCGGTTATAACGACGTCGGCGCGATCAACGTCGGCCTGATCGCACCAGTCGATGAAGTGATGGACCAGTATCGTGCATCCGCCCAGTTCCAGAAAGAGGGGGCCGTCGCTGATCCGGGGGAGCAACTCCTTGAGACCGTCTCGCTCTCCGTCGTTGTTACCGTACACGGCGTGCAGCGGCCCGCTATATACGAGCAGACGCCGCACGGCAAACGGTGCGACGAAGTCGCCGGTATGGATCAACGCCTCCACTCTGCGCTGTGCGAAAAGGCCAAGAGCGGCATTGATCATCGGTAGTCGGTCATGAGTGTCAGAAATGACGCCGATGAGCATCAGCACGCTCCTCGCCGACATCCCGACCGACCCTACGTCCGTCCGTAAAGGTACTCATGGAGGTACTCGATCGTGGCCTGTTTATCGGCGACCTCGGTGGCAACGATATCGCCGGCCGATATTATGCCGAAAAGCCTACCTTCCTCCACGACCGGCAAATGCCGGATGCGCTTGCCGCTCATCGTCGCCTTGCACTCGGATAGCGGCGTGTCGCGCCGACAGCACGCCATGGGAGAGGTCATCACACCCTCCACCGGAGTTGCTCCCGGGTTCTTGCCGGCCGCTACTACACGGGAAAGAATGTCCCGCTCCGTGAAGATTCCGACGACCTTGTCGCCGTCAGTGACGACGGCGGCTCCGATGCGCTGAGCGTTCATCAACCTGGCGGCATCGAGCACAGTGTCGTCATGGGCGACCGTGGCCACGGCAGTCCCCTTACGACTTAGTATAGTCTGCGCAGTAGGCATAAGAGTATCTCACTGTCCTGTTGTCGCAACACCGCAAGGCTGTCTCAAACCACACATATGGTCGCCACCTTACGGTTTTTTCCACGACCGGCGGGCCCGTGTCAAGAACACCGCCTTCAAAGCGCCCGTGTCCCACCCGGCTCCGTTCGACCGGGCACCGTCGATGTATTGCTGCTTGGGCGTCCGACCCTGTACCCGTGGCCGAGGAGACTCCACCAACACGCCATCGTCCTGCTATGCGCGCGGGTGGGCAACCTCCGGCAGTGGGCTCGTTCACCGTACACCGGTCCGCCTCGAGCCCCAAGCCCCACGACAATAGACCCAGCGGCCGTGAGCCGGAGCATTCCCCGCTGAATGTCCACTCGCTTTCACCGTTCGCTGGAAGGACCTGATCCTCCGCCTCGCGAAGCACATAGCCAACGCTCCTTACGGTATGAACGAGTGCAATCTCGAACCCCGCATCAATCTTCTTGAGGAGTCAATCAATATGCATATCTAGAACATTGGTCATCGGATCCTGGTTCATGTCCCAGATGTCCCCGAGGATCATAACGTCGTGCCTAGCCGTTCGCGCGAGGTGGCTCCCCTCGCAGCGCGCGCAAAGTACGATCCGCAGCCTGGTTCCCAAGAGCCGCGACCCCGCCTTTGCAGCCACGCAAAAGCGCCGCCCAGTCTTTCTGTACTTCGATTTGGCGACAACCTGGGTGGTCTGATGACGCCGAAGCACGCGAAGATGACGAGATTGTAATGCCAGTGGAACGTTACTGTACGCCCGTAGTTGTATCATCTTCGCGGGCGCCGCCGGGTCGCTACGCGGTATACTACTGCGCTGCACGAGGTCGCACAGATGCCGACCACAGTAAGCTGC
>JBHHXS010000229.1:0-5914 GCA_046757145.1 Phycisphaerae bacterium
GTTCGTACCAGTCAACGTATATCCGACTGCGGACGGGTACATATACGCCGCCATAGGCAGTGATGCTCAGTGGAGGCGGCTCACTTCGCTCGACGCGTTTCGCGGCCTCGCGTCACCCGTGCGGGACACAAACGAGGGACGCAAGCAGCAGCGGGAGGCAATCCATCGGGAGATCCGTGCAATAACAAGCCGCTTTGAGACGGGTGCACTCGTCGAGCTTCTGGCCTCCCAAGGCTTGGTGGTCGCACCGATACAAACCGTCCCCGAGGTGCTCAAGTATCCTCCGATTCGCGACGCTGTTCTCCGAACCCATGCACCGTCAGGCACGCCAGTGCGCCTCCCTCCACCGTCGGTTGAACAGGCGCATCTGACATCTGTCAACCGGTGCCTGTCTTACGCACCCGCGTACGGCCAACACACGAACCAGGTCCTGGAACAGGCGGGCTTCTCCAAGGCGGAGATCAGCGACCTGAGAGCATCGGCTATCATTGCGTGAACTACTACGTGCGATACCACAGCCACGCAGCAGAGCCCCAAGCGGACAGCTCATGAATCGGCGGACCGCCTCGTCGAAGAAGTCGCGTAAGGCCGACCTCTCTCCCCCGTCACTCGGCAACACCTACCTCAGCGACGCGCACCGGATGCCGGAGCGGGCGGAGCAGGTCGCCCGTCGTACACACCCACATACATACATACATACATACATACCGAGTATGTGGGCTTCGCTGACGATCTGGCGGTCCCGGTCGGCGCACACACCCGAGTCCCATGGTTTGGGTCTAGAATGTCAGCAATGCCACGACGAAGACCGGGCCCGCCAGGAGCATCAGCAGCGAGCAGTAACCCATGAAGTGCCTGACGCTCACACCGGTGAGACCCATGAGAGGGATGGCCCAGAACGGCTGAATCATGTTGGTCCACTGATCGCCGTAGCTTACCGCCAGTACCGTTTGTGCCATTGGAGAGCCGAGTGAGGCAGCGGCCTGGCACATGATCGGGCCCTGCACGATCCACTGCCCACCGCCCGAAGGTACGAAGAAGTTGACTACCCCCGCACTTAGAAACACCGCTATGGGAAAGGTGCTCTCAGACGAAACGTGGAGCCACGCTGCGGAAGTAGCAGCAGCTTGTACGAACCACTGCGACACTGCTGCGGCCAAGCCTGCCCCAAACATTATGCCTTGTATACCGCTGTAAAGCGGGAACTGCAGCACGATGCCGGTGACGGCTCTACCCGCTTCGGCAACCGCCTTGGCATAGGCGACCAAATCCCTGTGCAGGATAAGTCCGAGTGCTAAAAACGCTGTGTTGACGAAGTTCAGCCCTATCGCTGCCGTTCCCGATTCCCATAGCTGACTGACGAGTACGACCGCGAACCCCAGCGCTATAAACACGGGAATTGCCCGCGAGCGGTTCAACCGATCAGCCGGTGACACGTGGCCTGACGCCCTTACCCCCGCGTCATAGCCGCTTGACGTCGCTTCTTCAGAGGGATCGGCCTGCGTTGCGGCGTCTTTTTGGTCCGTCTCGTCGCCCACCGCACCGGTCTTCGACATTGAGCCGACCAGCAACGGCACCCCTACGATGAGTACGGCGGTGAGCACCAGGTTCTGCGGCGACAGTATGGTGCGTGTCACGGGGATTGGCGGCAGGTTGCCCGATGGTTCTGATGTCTCGTCGGCTACCGCGATTTGAACTCCCTCCCTAGCAACCCGAAGCGGGGCCGATCCCGATAGCCCGCCGTGCCAGATCATCATTCCGGAGTACGCCGCGGCGACAATGAGGGCGTAACGGCACCTTAGACCCTTGGTGACCAACTGCGTGCGCACCTGCGTTGCCATTATGCCTGACGCGATGAGCCCAAAACCCCAGTTGATCCAGCAACCAACGCACGAGACCGCCGCCACCAGAATTACGGCGGAGCGCTCGGAGTGGACAAGTGCGGCGAGGGAGGCGAGAAGCTTGGTGGCCGGCGGGGCTTTTGCCAACCCGTACCCCGTTATCAGCACTACACACATCTGCAGCGCGAACACTAGGAACCCCGGGTTCCACACGCCCTGGAACCATATGCGACAAACCCGCACAGCACGCGCTCCGACATTGAGCGCTGCGAGTTCGTCTCTTCCGGGCCACAGCATTGCAGCCGCTGCCACGAGCAACGTCAGGCTGCATGCAATGACCATCGGGTCGGGGAGCACCCGACGCGCCAACCGCGCGAAGAAGTCACCAAGTCGGTCCAACAGCCTGCTCCCCGTAACTGAAGATCATATTGGCGTTCAACACTGCCGGGCCGAGCGGATGACAGCGTCTGACGCACCGCATGTCCGACATCTGATGAGCGTGGCTCCTACGTGGCTGACTCGGGCGAGGACCAAGGGTTGTACTGGGCTATCGGGCACTTGCCATGCTCTGAAGTAATCACGCTTTGCATCCCTCCGCGCACGCTCCAGGCGGATCGCACCAGCATCCACTTTGGCCTGCAGCCTGCGACTAGGTCATCAAGGATGACGTTCGTGACATCTTCATAGTAAATGCCCCGTGAGCGGAAGCTCTGCAGGTAGAGCTTGAGGCTCTTGAGTTCTATGCACAACGTATCAGCTACGTAACGCAGGGTGATCGTCGCGAAGTCAGGCTGACCCGTCTTGGGGCAGATGCTGGTGAACTCGTTGGTGACATGTTCTATCAGATAATCCCGTGATCGATGGGGGTTGGGGAAAGTCTCGATATTCGCTTGCGGCGTCATGATCAGGTGTCGAACAACAATAGCTGCCCGCCATCGGGCCGCTTTGCCACTTCACGCGCGGCTTGCTCGCGATTGCGGGCAACGGGTCGGCGGGCTGCCCGTCGGTCGCGTGCTGCCGCAACGAAGCCCTCGACGTCCTGATAATCCCACATTGAGGGCGACATGACAGTACCCCGTTCATCACGTACCGTCGAGCCGAAGCGGCTTACCACAAACTTGGCAGCGAAGCGATCGCACATGGATTCTTTTTGTCTGGTGTTTCGGCGAGCGCGCTTGACAAGCAGATGATACAGCTCGTGCATGAAGACGAATACCGCCAGTTCGTAGCCGCTGCCCAGCTCAATTGTATAGATGGGTTTGTACCAGCGCCGGCCGATGCTCTTGGCTCGCGCCAGGTTCGTCCCCATGGAATACGGGTACACCACATGGCGCCCCACGTTGACGTATATTCGCCGTTCACCGTAGAAGCACGTACCCGAGAAGTCCGCCCCGCGGCTGTAACGCACGCGTACCGTGATCGGGCGGAGGGACCAGCCTGCGGCTCCATCACGAAACAGGCCGAGTAGCGCGTTGCTGCACAGGTCGGTCGTGTTGGCAAAATCTATCCGGATCAAAGCCCGTCTTCCACCTTGCGTCGGTGGGTATTCTACGGCCTTGGGTGGTATTTGCTATGGACGTGTTTGAGGCGCCTTTCGTCCACGTGTGTGTACACTTGGGTCGTGGCAAGGTCGGCGTGGCCAAGAAGCTCCTGCAGCACCCGCAGGTCGGCGCCCCCGGCAAGCAGATGCGTCGCGAAGCAGTGACGCAGCGTGTGCGGAGAGAGACCGACCTTGATGCCCGCGGCAATGGCATGCTTGCGCACCACCCGCCACATGTTCGTCCGGTCGAGCGGACGCCCCGTTCGCGACAGAAAGACGGCGGTGGTGTTCCCCTCGCCCAGTAGGAGGGGTCTGAGCGTCTCAAGGTACTCCGAAACGCAGGCTACCGCGTACCGGCCGACCGGTATGATTCTCTCCTTGCGTCCCTTCCCAATGCAACGCGCGTAGGCCAGTCGGAGGTTGATGTGGCTGACCTCAAGATCGACCACCTCACCCACGCGCATACCGGTTGCGTACAGCAGCTCAAGCAGCGCTAGGTCGCGTAGATACAGGCCGTCGGCAGGATCGGGCGCGCTCAACAACGCTTCGACCTGGTCCAGGCGAAGGGCGCGCGGGACCGTACGCCATCGTTTGGGGGCCTCAAGGAAGCTGGTCACGTCACGCCGCAAGACGCGCTCCGCGTGAAGATGCCTCAGGAAGACCTTGATCGAAGCGAAGTGACGCGAAATCGAGGACACACACAATCCGCGGCGCTGCAGCCGGATCAAGTGCTTTTGAATGTCCTCAACCGATATCTCGCTCGGCTCGACGTCGGACGCGACCAGGAAGTCCCAGAACTCCTGGAGATCGCGCTGATAGGCCGTCACCGTCTCCCCCGACAATCCACATTCGAGGAACAGATGATCGAGAAAGCGTTTCACGAGCGGTGGCGGGCGCACCGTCCGTCGGATCGGCCTTGTCGCGACAAGCATACCGGGCTCTCTGGTCAATCACTTACAAGGGACAGTGACACCCCTCGGCACTGTCGTAACCTCTTCAAACGCGTCGACGGAAAGCTTTCCCCCACTGGTCTCGTATTCTACTCGCTTGCTTGTGCAACTCCAAGTCCAACAAGCCGATTTCAGCTCTTAGAGCGTCCGGCTACGATCACAGATAATATCGGACGGGAAGATTGTGAACGGACGCAGCAGGCCGGGACTGCAAAGGCAACCGGCAACGCAGAGCAGGCAACGTGCATTAAGCGCCGGCGCCTCTAACGCCCGTCTTCGTGCTCGCGCAAGACGCCTGCAGCAATCCCTGGATGCTCGGTTGGGCGGTCAAAGGTGCCAAGGCGCGTCACCCGTGCGGTCTAGTCGTGTTGCGCGGCATATGACGCACCGCCGGGGCGTGCGGGGCCAACGCAGCCGTCCCGCTGGTGAGCCGCAGGTCGTTGACCGGTGCTGTTGCCTGCCTTGTGGTTACGTGGCATAATGCTCGCGGCGGGGCCATGGCGCAGCTGGGAGCGCGTCTGCATGGCATGCAGAAGGTCGGGGGTTCGAATCCCCCTGGCTCCAGTCCGCGGTTGTGGTTCAATACAGATACGCGCGGGCCCGATTCAGCCGGGGGCCTCATTGCAGGCGTTGGCGCTGCGCATTGGGTCAGCAGTGAGTTCCGCATGGTTGTCGCGGTGCCGAGGTGCCTGTCCGCCGAGAACGAGGCGGCCCGCTACGTGTATTTGTCGATTCTCGCGTGCCACGACCGGGGCGACGGCTGACTTCCGCGCCCGGTACATCTGCTCCCTGGGGTGGGGTAATCGCGGTCCGGGCCGGGGAGTTGTCCTCCACAGTGGGTTGGAAGAGGCCCAAGGCGTGCGGGTGGGCCCCACCGAGGCGCTGACGAGCCGTTCGGTGATTCACGGCCGGGCAGCAGCGGCCTCGGTCACGGCGTAGTGAGATAGTCATGTCGTCATAGATGAGAAGCGCTAGGTTGAGAGCGGTCACCTTCGACACCAAACTCATGTTTGACGCGGATTTCCCCGATCCTCGCCCCGGGCTCGAGGAGAGTCTAGTAAGCGTGCAGCTTGCCGGGATATGCGCAACTGATCTGCATATCACCCAGGGGTACATGAAGTTCCACGGCGTGCTGGGCCATGAAATGGTGGGGACCGTGGTGTCCGGCCCCGACCGGTTGGAGGGGAGGCGGGTAGCGTGCGAGATCAACTGCGTCTGTCGCAAGTGCGATATGTGCCTCATGGGTCTCGCGGCCCATTGTCGACGCCGGGATGTTATTGGCATCGACGGGCGGGACGGTTGTTTTGCCGATCTCGTGGCGGTCCCACAACGCAATCTCCACGTCATTCCAGACGTCGTCTCGGACGAGGAGGCGGTTTTCGTCGAACCGCTGGCGGCTGCATATCAGGTCCTGGCGCAGTGTCGGATAGAGCAGCGGACACAGGTGTCGGTCGTGGGTCCGGGACGCCTCGGGTTGCTTGTTGCGCAGGTGCTCCACTCCACAGGATGCGGGCTGACCGTCGTCGGGCGGAATCCAGAGAAGCTGTTATTCTGCGAGAAGAAGGGTATCCAGGGCATCCACG
>JBHHXS010000230.1:0-5911 GCA_046757145.1 Phycisphaerae bacterium
GGCGATTGCGAGGTCATTCCGGTCGCAACGTATGACGTGCTCGCTTGTCTGCCGCCGGGCGGAACCGTCTGCAGTACGCCGCTGACTGTAGGCACGATTGTTCAGCCGTTCGTCGCACCCGGGTTTCGCGGCAATTACGGCGACGTCGCTGGCTCCGTTGACCCGATCACCGAGGAGTTCACGCAGCCGGACGGGTTTACCAACGTGGTTGACATTTCGGCGTACATACTGACAAAACAGAACTACGGAACGCCAAACAATCCCCAAACGCACCCGACGTGGCTGGACCTTCAGGGCAACGGCCCCGGTAACCCACCGCAGTATATTCTTAACGTATCCGATCTTGGGCAGATCAAGCGCGCCTTCGCGGGCGACGCCTGGACCGACGATCCGGGGAACATGACGCCTGGCCAATGTCCGTAAGCACGCTGCCTTCGCGCAGTGTAAACCTCCGACGAAGCACGTCCACGCAGGGGGCGCACCTGTAGCTCAGAGCAACGCAGGGCCGAGCCTGGCACTTTGACGCCTGGCGTAAACGGAGAGCACCCTGCGGCTCGGATCTCACTCATAGTCGCATTACTTGTGAAGCGCGGCGCTGAAGCAATCTCCGTTATTGTGTGGTGAGGCGCGGGCTTCAGCCCGTGCGGATCACCCTGCGGAGATACCTTGTTCACGCTGGCAATACCGCGATGCACAAAAAGAAGAACGCTCCAGCGTGACTGTGTCGCCGCCGGGCCTAGAGATCTGCTCTGCGGGCGTTAGACAAGAGGTCTTCCGGCATGGTGCTGTCAGACACCCCGCGATAGCGTGAACGGCAGAAGGCGCATGCCCAGCTGCTTTCCTCTTCGCCTGGCCTGGCCCGTCGCAACGGAAGCTCCAAGCCGCACTCGGCACACTCCCCAAGCCTGCCGAACACTACGTCAACGAGTGTCTTCACCTGCCAAGGCTTGCGCAGATAGTGGTCGACGCCGAGCATCGAGAAGTCCTTCCGGTGCAGGCCGCCGCTTGTGCCTATTATGAGCACGTCCGGGCGTGTTGCCTTGATTGTCTCAATTGACTCCCGTGCGGTGATGCCCGGAAGATTATAATCGTGGATGACGAACTTGATCCCATTGTCTTTAGTGAGCAGCCGAACTGCCTCACCGGTCGTCTGAACGCTGTAGCACCCTGCACCCGCGCCTTCGAGCAAAGAGACGGACATGCGTCGGAGCACGGCCTTGTCGTCGAGGATCAGCACGCGGCCCTCGAAGGGCCAGTGGGAGCGTCGCGGCTCACGCAGTCCGAGGAGCATCTCTACGATCGTGCCTCCCACCTGCACGGCATCGCTCCGCCGTCGAAGCACTACCAGGCGGTTCGACCCATCAGGCGGCGTCTGCGAGCGGATGTGCCACGCTGTGTCACGACGTGAGCACGGTCGGGCGACGACCCAATGGTCGGCAGCTTCATCGAGACTGGGCATCGCGTCCGGCGCAAACAGCTCTGCGAAGTTGGAGGCGTTCACATCCGCCTCGGTCTCGCCGAGCAATTCCTTCGCGTGTTCGTTGGCAAAGACTATCGTGCCGTTGCTGCCAAGCTCGAGCATGGCAAGTCCCGCGCAGCCGGGCGTCTCGGGGTGTGATCGAGCAGCCTGGTGGACCGCTGTCTGAATGCGCTCGCGGCGAAACGGCTTCTCGATGAACGCAAATACGTTCATCTCTGCAGCTTCGGTGCGCAGATCGTCGGAGGCGAAACCTGTTATTAAGATCGCTTGCAGATCGGGCGAAACGCTCCGCAGCATGTCTGCCAGATGCAGACCATTGATGTGGTTCTTCAGCATCCAGTCGGTGACGAGCACCTCCGGGTGATAGCGAACCCCGACGTCGACACCCTCTCGCCCGCTCCCCGCCGTTGCCACCTCGTGCCGCTCCGAACGCAGCGCCACTTCGAGCTGCGCCCGGAAAACCTCCTCATCATCTACCACAAGCACTCTTGCCATGCGCCACCTCCGTGGTCTCTGCGACCGGCAGTTGAATTGTAAAGGTTGTCCCCCGCCCTACTTCGCTTTGCACTTCGACCGTGCCGCCATGATCGGCGATGATGCCATGCACAATGCTGAGGCCAAGACCGGTGCCCCCATGCTGGCGGCGCGACGTGAAGAACGGATCAAACAAGTGCTCAAGATGCGCAGCCGGTATGCCCGGACCGTTGTCCCGCACACTGATGCGAACACCGCGGCCGGTGCTCTGAGTCGCTATCACGATCCTGACCGCTCCTGACGCCGCTTCAAGCGCGTTTTGAATCACGTTCATAAGAGCCTGCTGGATCTCAACGGGGTTGGCACGGATACGCAAAACCTCAGGGGCGAGCTGCACGCTGATGATCCCGCCGTGCTTCTCCGCGTACTTGCGTGTGAGCTGCACCACGCGCTGCACGATGCCGTTAACCTCCTCAATCCATTTCTCCGTGGTCTCCTGCTTGGCGGATTGCAGGATGCTCCTTGTAATCTGGCCGCAACGCTCAGCACTTTCGACGATGTGGTGGAGACAGGTCTCCAGCAGGCGTTCGCCACCCGGTTGGCCGGCGGCGACGATGGCATTCTGGGCGGAAAGGAGAATCATCCCGATCGGGTTGTTGACCTCGTGGGCTATTCCCGCCGACAGAGTACCGATAGAGGCAAGTCGCTCGGTACGGATCAGCGCGGCCCGCGAGTGCTCCAGTTCGCGGGTGCGCTCTGCCACCAACTCCTCCAGATGATCCCGGTACCGCGCGAGCTGCTCTTCCGCGCTTTTGCGCTCCAATTCCGCTGCGGCGCGGGTCGCGAAGATCTTCAGGATCGACTCGCCCAATGACAGCGCTTGCATCGGCCCGTCGTGGAACACCGCCAGTACTCCCAAGACTTGGCCTCGAGAATCGAACAAAGGCGTCCCCATGTAGCTCTCCGCCCCGATCTGCCTCAAATACTGATCCTCTGCGAAGAGTCGTTGTACACCGCTGGGGTAGCAGCAGAACTGTTTGTCGCGAACATTCTCGCACGGGGTACCCGCGAGTGTGTATTCGATGTTGTCAGCGAAATCATCGCCCAGCCACACTGCCAGGGTCCTCGCGCGGTCGCCTTCCGGGCCCGTAAGCGCCGCCACTACCGCGCAGCGGACGGCAAGCGAAGAAGCGATCGAACGCACCAGGGAGCGAAAGAAGTCCTCCCCGACGGCCCCGGCAGTGCCCTCGACGACCGACCGGAGCGCTTCCTGAGTTCGTCTACGGTCGGTGATGTCCCGAACGACTCCATTGATGCGCCTTACTTTACCGTCAGGGCTCCATTCGATGTTCTTGCGATCCTCCACCCAGATGATTCGTCCGTCCTTACGGATGACACGGTACTCCGTGTGGCAGGGCTCAGCGGTGGGGCCGTTTGCGATGAAGGCCGACACTTCATCGAACACGCGGCCCGCATCATCCGGATGAGTGATCCGTCGAGTGATCGCCCTGGGATCCGCCTCTATCTCCTCCCTGGCATAACCAGTCTGAGTCTCAAAGGAAGGCGAAAGGAAATCATACCGGTTGGCGCTTGGGTCATAACGGTAGATCACGTCCGTGACCGCAGAGGTGAAGAGCCTGAAACGCTCTTCACTCTCCCGCAGGGCCTTCTCTACACGCTGGCGCTCGCTCATGTCGAGGGCGAAAGCGATATTGTATTCCTGCCCATTGAATTCCAGAAAGTTCGCTAGTATCTCGACGCAGAAGGTTTCCCCATCCTTCTTGCGGTGATGTGACTCGAAACTCAGCGTGCGGCGCTGTCTGAGATCACGCCAGTGGGCGGCCCACTTCTCCTTGGGGAAGTCGGGGTCAAACTCGTGTACCGACATTGATGTCAGCTCTTTGTGCGAATAACCCAGCGACCGGCACGCTGCGTCGTTCACTCGGATAACACGCCCGTCTTCCGCCACCCAGAACGTGGGTATCGTCCCGTGATCGACTGTGAACTGAGCAAGGAGGGCCGTTACATCCCGGTCGCTGCGCACGGAGCGGGCACGCTCAAGCTGTGCTACCCGCGTACGAAGTGCCTCCAGTGCCTCCCTGAAGTCGTGACCGTCACTCCAGCCGTCCATAGCACTTCCCCCACACCGACCGGCACCGTCCCCGACGGTGCCCAACGCACGTACTTGTTACGTATCGGCGGTGCTGGTTGCGAACACCGTGGATCGCCAAGCGCCTCATTATGGCTACCTCATTGCGAGTGATCAACCCGCCTGCCGACGGTCAGCACTTTTGTTCTCCCGGCGGCGAGTTGCAAGGAGCTCCGCCATGCCCTATTCACGAGGTATGTGAGTCAAGGCCGCCTCTAACTGACTATTCCGCGACCGGCGGGCGATCGTATACATGCATCCTTACCCCCAGCCGCGGGCTTATTGAAGTGCCGAAACCGTATACGACGCCTCGACGCTGCGTGCTGCCCACGCCGGATTCACCGGCGCGACGCCGAGACACGTGGCGCGTGTGCGACGCCTGGGTGAGTCTCCGGCCTACTGGCTGCGGCTCACATCCCCCGATGTAGTCGTGGGACGCGCTTCGTCCTGGCTCGTGTCCCGGTTATGAGGTTCAATGTGCACGAGCACGTCGGCTACTTCCGGCTGACTACGTAAAATGGAGTCCTTGACCGCGTGCGCTATTCCGTGAGCGTCATGGACGCTCATAGAGGGATCCACCTCAAGGTGCAGGTCAACATAGAGGCTCGGTCCCATTTTCCTGACAAGCACTTTCTCGACAAAGCGGGCACCTTTCACCACTGAGGCAGCTTCGTGCACATTGTCGATGAACGCCGTGCGCGGTGCCGTATCCATAAGTTCTGCGATAGCGGTGCGGGCGAACCGTACGCCGTTTACGAAGATTACGAGACACGCGGCCAGTGCCGCCCAATCGTCGGCCATCGCCCATGGCTCTCCCCCGACCAACGCGATTGTGATGCCGATGGCTGCCGCAGTAGAAGTCAATGCGTCGCTGCGATGATGCCACGCGTCAACCGCCACGGCTACGCTGTCGATGTGCCGGGCGATGCGCACCTCGTATCGGTACATTAGTTCCTTTACGGTCACGACAGCTAGGAGAACGGGCAGCGTATAGCCGGCGGGAACGCCGTGTGGCTGCACGATCTCGTGGACCGCCTGGATCGAAATCGCTGTTGCCGCCCCGATCAGCATTGTGGCGACCGCCAGAGCAGCGAGGGGCTCCGCTTTACCGTGGCCGTATGGATGATCCTCATCCGCCGGTCTCGAGGCGATCACTATCCCCCCGCACACGATGACCGAGGAGAAGATGTCACCCAGGGATTCGATTGCGTCGGCGATCAGCGCGTAGGATTGGCCCACAATCCCGGTTACCAGCTTGACCAGGCCCAGCCCGCCGTTCAGAGCCATGCTGATCGTCGAAGTGCGTAATCCCTGAGATGCCCTGCCGTCCATCCCTCCAGCATACTCGGCTCCGTCGGTCCCCGCACCTGTTTCTCGCTCGCCGCCGTATCGCCACCGCTTCCCCCGCGGCTAGTCCACACCTGCGATCTGGGGGTTCGGCTTGGATGAGGAGGGCGCCGGACGCGCATACCTGCAGGCTCCACTCACCGCTGGTGTCCCTCGACATGCTGTCGACGTGGACTTATCGTGGGCTTGGTAATAGTCGACCACCGGATTACGCACATGCTAGTGAAGATCTGCGGCATCACGTCGATAGCGGACGGCAGAAACGCCCTCGACGCCGGTGCTGATTGGATCGGGCTAAACTTAGTGGGCGGGCCTCGGTTGATCCAGCACAATCGCGCGCTGACGATTCTGTCAGGGCTCGCGGACCTGTCGCGAGCCGTCGTCCTCATAAGCCTCGAGGCAGGCAGGCCGTCCGCTGCATCAAGGCGTTTCCTCCGCTCCTGTGGTGCGGGTCGCCTTCA
>JBHHXS010000231.1:0-5910 GCA_046757145.1 Phycisphaerae bacterium
CGCCGATCGCAGTCGCCCTGATCGACCGGATTCGCACTTAGCCAGAGTGTGTCCGCTGGATGAATGGCGCCGCGTGGTTCGCATGGGAGGTGCCGGTCAAGACGATGCTCTCGCCACGTGTTACGTCTGCCCAATAGCTGTGGCTCTGTGTTTACCCTGTTGCCCCAGGACGTGCGTGAGGGCGGTGGAGCTGGTGGCTTGCACGAACGTCGAATGAACCAGCGACGGCAGGCCAGAACCTGAGCCCACATCACAAGTCCAACTCGCGACCCGGGCGAGCTCCGCCAGATCGCGTATCTCGGGCTTGGTTATGAGGTTGGCGGCGACGAGTGGACCAGCTCACTCGAAGCTTGCCGCTTGCGTTTCGACGGGATAGCGCCGCCTAGGAAAGCCCAGCGGCGCTTTTCCGACGGTTATATAGCCGTCGTCCTTGATCTTCCCCGTGATGGTTTTCAGGTCGAGCATGACGTCGGCAAAGCGGTTGAGCGCGAGGACGGCAGCCTCGTACAGCCGCTCATCGCGCATTAGCAGTCCCGTCGTACCCTCACCGCCTTCGACGCGGTGCAGGACGGCAGCGACCGTCGAAGCACTGTCGCTCAACCGCTCGAGGACGCGGTTCAGACGCAGGAACGCTCCGTCCAAGTTGGTGACCGCGCGGTCTATGCCTCCATTGATGTTGTCGGCAATCCGCTCCGTCTCCATGGTCCAGGACTTGACCAGCTCCTTCAGTTCACTTGAGGAGTCCTTCAGGTCGTTGACAACACTTCTGACGTCGGCCTGTACGTGCTCATCGCCTAGAACCGCATTGATGTGTTCAACGAGTCGGTCAAGACGCTCGATGACGGTGACGAGGTTGGGCGTGACCCCTTGCTGCCTGGCTCCGGGCTCGTTGACGCTTGCCACCGTGCGCTGCTCGAGGAGCTTCGCCAGGTTGGTGCCCACGGGCGTCCATTCCGCGGTGAGATTCCCGATGTGGGTGATGGTGCGCTCAAGCGAGCTGACCATGTCCTTGCTGATTAACTCACCTATGACGCTTCGCATTTCCCCGGGGATACTGGCGGTGCCGTCCCTTGGCAAAGGCACCGGGCTTGTTCCCGGCTCAACGATGATCTCGATGCGTCCCGTGCCGAATCCGAGCGATGCACCGTAGACGCGTGCGACGGCGCCACGCGGTACGTAGTAGTCCTTCTCTATCCCAGCGACGATATTTACACCTTGGTCGGGACGCGTAGTGTCGACGAACTCCAGCCTCTTCACACGTCCGATCTCCACCCCGCTGAGGTGTACGGAACATCCCTCCGAGATGCCGCCGAGCTCGCGCACGTCGGAAATGGACAGCTCCCACTCGCTGGTGCGCAGCCAACTCGGGGTCTCACCGAACCACACCATGAGAACCGCCAGTGCCCCTAGAGACACGAGTACGAACAATCCGACAAGCATGTTTCGTGTCACTTCCTTCATGTGCTGCCCTTCTCGTGCAGGGTTTCTAGGACTTCCGGCGGACAACGCCCTTCGACGAAACAGCGCACGCGTGGATCGTTAGTATGCATGATAGACTCTGGAGTTCCATCAAAGATGAACTTGCCGTGATAGAGCATGATGATGCGATCGGCCACCTTGCGGGCGCTGGCCATGTCGTGCGTCACCACAACGCTAGTGACGTTTATCCCATGCTGGAGTTTGAGGATCAGTTCGTTGATCTCGTCGGCGCGCGGCGGGTCAAGACCTGTGGTAGGCTCGTCGTAAAGAATAAGCTCAGGGTCAAGGGCTATCGCGCGTGCCAAGGCGACTCGCTTCTTCTGGCCCCCGGAGAGCTCCCCAGGCCATTGTGATTGGACTCCGTCGAGCCCGACCATTGCAAGTTTCTCTCGGACCGTCTCCCGTATCTCGCGGGAGCTCCGGTGAGTATGCGTTTCTATAGGAAACGCCACGTTCTGCTCGACGGTCATCGAGTCGAACAGGGCGCTGAGCTGAAAGAGAAAGCCGAATCGAGGCCTCAACCCGGCCAGCTCCCGTTCCGGGAGCACGTCTATCCGTTGATCACGATAGTGGACTTCACCGCGATCCGGCAGGAGCAGACAGACAATGTGCTTGAGGATGACGCTCTTGCCTGCCCCCGACTCCCCGATGATCACGGTTGTCTCCCCGGCCCGCAGATTCAGGCTGATGCCGTCGAGAACGATGTTATCTCCAAACCGTTTGTGCACATCAACCAGCCGCATGAGAGGCGAGCCGTTGCTTGCACGATCATGCCCGGCGCCGATCGATCTGCCGTCAGACGAGCGACTTGAAGCCATATATCCCTCTGTAGACCCCTGAGAGGAACGTGCCGATGAAGAAATCGGTGACCAGAATCACGATGAAACTCGTGACGAACGATTCGGTGCAGGCTCGCCCAACGCCCTCAGCGCCGGCGCGGCAGTAGAACCCTTTGTAGCAGGCGATCACACCAATCAACCCGCCGAACACCACGCTCTTGACGAATCCCACAACCACATCCCAGGTCTCAATCGCGTCGGAGATGTAGTACCAGTAGGGCGACGATGGAATCCCCTTCAGCATTATTGCGACGAACCATCCGGAGAGCGAACCGAACAGGTCGCAGGAGAAGGTCAACAGGGGCGCGAGAAGGATGCAGGCAAGGAAGCGCGGGACGACAAGCTGACGGATCGGGTCCGCCCCCATCACGCGCAGTGCGCTGATCTGCTCAGTAACCGCCATCGTTCCGAGCTCAGCCGTGAGCGCCCCACCGACCCGACCGGCGAGCATGACGCCCGCCAACACCGGCCCGAGCTCCTGTACAAGCGTGATGGACAGGAGAACGCCCATACGCTGCTCGAACCCGGCCGCTCGAAGCTGATCGTAGCTCTGTACCGCGAGCACAAGCCCTACGAACGTTCCGGTGACGATTATCACCGGGAGAGTGCGGTTGCCCACCTCATAGAACAAAGGCATCGTCCGGGCCCACGTCCGCCAGCGCAGAAGCCCGGGCAAAAGCCAACGCACCATCTGCCAAGTGAACACGGCGCAGCGACCTAACTGAGCCACGGAGTTGAACGTCTTGGCGCCTATCGCTGCAATCATGTCCGCTGTCCGCCGCCCCCGCTGGGAGCGGTCAAAGCCGGGCGCAGATCGCGCCGGAGCGCTCGCAGTGCGGCAATACTTGCGGTTCGAGAAGCCGGCTCGGGGTGTCCACCGGCCTGGCATGCCCGACGCAACGCGGGCACTGAGAGGCAAGGCGTCAACCCCGGTGAGGGGCACCGACCAAACCGCCTGAGCGCCTCGTGTATGTACCCGCCGCTATCATGGCTGTCAATCCGGTCGACGTGCGTTGCCCGCGCTCCGCCGCCCTGTATCATCTTGTACATGTCATCTCCATTGCCGGCTGCATCGATCATCGTGCCCACGTACCACGAGGCGGCCAATATCAGGCCGCTGGTCGAACGCGTTTTCTCGGCCATCGGCGGGGCGGGGATCGAGGCCGAGCTGATCATCGTCGACGATGACTCGCGCGACGGTACCGAAGATATCGTCAAGTCACTGGCACAGCATCATCCGGTACGCCTGGTTTTACGGCACGGGACGCGCGGACTGTCCGCAGCGGTCATCGAGGGATTCCAGCAGGCCCGGTTCGACCGCTTTGTCGTTCTAGACGCCGATTTACAGCACCCGCCGGAGATGATACCAGTACTGCTCCGCAGGCTTGAGACGGACGACTGTGATTTCGTGATCGGCACGCGTTACGCATCGGGTGCGGGTGTAGATGAGCACTGGCCCTTCCTGAGACGCGTTGCCAGCCGGATCGCGACCTGGCTCGCTGCGCCTCTCATGCCCCTCTCCGACCCCATGTCGGGATTCTTCGCCATACGGCGCGCGACCTGGCAACGTGCCTCGGGGCTCAAGCCGATCGGGTACAAGATCGGGCTGGAACTTTACGTCAAGGGCGGTTGCAGGCGGCCCGCGGAGATCCCCATTCGCTTCTCAGCACGATCCGCGGGGACAAGCAAGCTCAGCGTTTCCGCGCAACTCCAGTACGTTCGGCATCTGTTTAGGCTTTATCTGTTTCGCTTCCCGCTGGCAACGTTAGCTACGGTTCTTGTACTCCTTGCCGTATTCACGGCCCTGGCGCTGGTTGCGGCCAGCGCAGCGCCGTCGGACCACTGAAGCCGGTTCCGGCGTTCCTGCGCCCTCGCCCGCCGGACATGCTTGCTGCGTAGCAGGGCTGCGGACAAGGTTGCCTTCTGGCCGGGTCCCGGATCGATGTAGCGTTCTCGGCTCCCGCATGACGGGCTCCGAAGAACGTGCATATTGCCGGCGGCCGCGTTACACTGCGCCGTTGCCGCACAACATAGCTTGGTGATCCTGGAGTGACCTGAGATGGCTTTTCAACTGAAACCCACCACGACTGAGCCGGCCATTCGCATCGTGATGATGCCTCGTGATACTAACGGCCAGGGAACGATCTTCGGCGGAGTGATCCTCTCACTGATTGACCAGGCAGCATACGTCGAAGCTTACAGGCAGCGCGATGCACGTTACGTCACCGTGGCGATGCGCGAGGTGGAGTTCAAGCACCCGGTATTCGTAGGCGATGTCCTCAGCCTCTATTCCAGAGTGGTCCGCGCGGGACGCAGCTCGATCACCATTCGCGTGCGGGTTTGTACTTGGCGAAAGCCGGATGCAGACACGATGATCGATGTGACGGAAGCAGAGGTGGTGCTTGTCGCGGTAGACGAAGACGGCAACCCCATTCAGGTGTTCGCCGCGTAGCCGCGTCATCCGCCGCTATCGGGACCGAGGCGGGCTTGCCCGCGACTCCACTCACACTGACGGTTGCCGGTTCGGTCGCCATTCGACGGCAACGGCGGGTGGCGTAGCATAACCGTGCAATCTCCCGGGGCAGCTTTGTTCTTCTAATACACAAGACTGATCGGGTCGGAGCTGCTATTGGACGGAGAACCGAATCCCGACGGGTCAGCATAGTCTGCAAGTGAGGATTGCCATTGCAAAGGGATCTTCAGATGCGATACCCGTTCGACCGTGCCTGCACGGCGCGGGTCACGGGCGGCAATCCGCCCGCGACCCGTGGTAGAGTATTGTCGCTCGTCGGCGGGCGAGCGCGGTACAGCCCTGGCTATCCTCCGTTGATGATTGTGCCGCATATCTCGTTCGAGTAAGGGGACTCACTGCCGCCGGTGTTCACCGCCGTCACGACGTAGCAGTAAAAGCCGGGCGGTGGGAGCTCCTTGAACTCGGGTTTCGAGACTTGCGTGGCGACCTGGGCATACGGTCCTCCAGCAGCCGTTGACCGGTAGACATTGTACCATGCCAGATCCGGTTCCGTATTGGGTTCCCACGCAAGTGCAGCCTTCTCGCCGATTTCGCCAATCAAATTGATGGGTGCAGCCGGCGGCGGCGGGCCGCAATTGAATGGTACACAGAAACCCGCCCGGCATGTGTCGCCTGCACATCCGTCACCGTTGTCACACGATGTTCCGTCGGGGACCGGCGTGGCGATGCACATGCCGACGCTGTCATCGCAGATGCCTTCGTTGCACTGGTCTGCCATGCCGGTACAGTCCGGAGGAGCCCCGACCTGACAACCCTGTGTCGCATTGCACACCTCGATGCCGTCACAGAACAGGCCATTGTCACACGCCGCGTCGTCCGGCAGGTTGTCGCACGAATCGGTCGCCTCATTGCAAGAGTCAACGGTGCAAGCGTTCCCGTCGTCACAGACGAGGGGGGATCCTACCCGGCAGTCGAGCACAGGATCGCAGGTCTCTATCCCGTCACAGAATAGTCCGTTGTCACACGCCGCGTCGTCCGGCACGTTGTCGCACGAATCGGTCACTTCATTGCAAGAGTCAACGGTGCAAGCGTTCCCGTCGTCACAGACGAGGGGGGATC
>JBHHXS010000232.1:0-5880 GCA_046757145.1 Phycisphaerae bacterium
CCCCGCCTTTCATCGGATTGGTGCGCTACTGCTGGAGCGCGGATCGGAGCAAGAGGCTGAGTCCGCTTTTCGACAGGCGGTAACGTTAGCGCCGGAACTTCCTCACGGGTACATTGGATTGGCCAAAGTCGCCTTGCGAGCCGACGATATGCACAAAGTCATCAAATTGCTGACCCGCGCCCTCAAGCTCGAACCGCGGAGCCGCACGGCACATTACCTGCTGGGCACGGCCTATCGCCGTCTCGGTCGGCGCGCCGATGCCGAGCGAGAGCTGAGGCGCGGTGCGGATGCCAAGAAGCGCTACATGCCCACCGAATGGTCAAGGAGGATACCTGAGCATGCAATGGGTGTGCCTTTCCAAATCCGCCAGGCGCAGCGCTATCTGCATAACGGACGCCGCAAACGCGCGATCGAGGTGCTTGAGACCGTTCTCAAATGGCACCCGGATTGCGTCGAGGCTCTCAATGATCTGGCGGTAGTCCACATGCGCCAAAGAGAACCCGTGAAAGCCCGTGAACTGCTCCAAAAGGCGCTCAAGTTCGACAAAACAAGCGCGGTCACTTACATTAATCTCGGCGCCAGCTATCTCGACACCGCAGAGCCTGATGAGGCTCTGCGCCATCTTGACCGCGCGATAGAGCTTTCCCCGACAACCGCCCAAGCGCACATCACGCGGGCCGTGGCATTGCTGAGGCTCCGACGAGTTGCGGAGGCGGCTGAGGCGCAGAAAACAGCGGTCGGGCTCGACCCACAAAACCCTGCGTTTCATATGGATCTGGGAAACACACTGGTCCTGCTGAGACGCTATGCTGAGGCGAAGGAGCAGTACGAAACTGTCATCGTGCAGACTCCAGATTCCGTTGAGGCCCACCTCAGGTTATGCGCCGTCAGCATCGCCCTGGGAGATGAGGAGCGGGCTGCATCATCCCTGGCCGAGGCCCGGAGACTGGCACCGAACCATCCAAAGGTCAAAACGCTCGCACGCAAACTTGAAGCGTTAAGGAAGTGATAAGGAACGGTGTGGTTCTTGCGCATGGGGGCAGTGTGAAAAAGGAGCGATCTGCGGGACTCCGCCCTCGGCATACCCCTCGGGCCGCGCTTGGCGCCCTCGCGTGCATTGTCGTGTATGCCGCTGGGCCGCCTGGGTGTCGCAGGCCCGAGCCCCAGGCGCCGCCGGAGGCCCGCGTCAATCCGGGAGTATGGTTTGAAGATGTCGTCGACAGTTCGGGAGTGTCCTTCGTCCACACGTCGGGGCACACTGGCCGTTACTGGTTCCCGGAGATTTCCATAGGCGGCGTCGGTCTGCTCGATTATGACGGCGACGGATACCTCGACATCTACTTCGTGCAGGGCGGAGGCATCGACCCCGTGCCTGCCGAGAAGCCGCCGAACCGATTGTATCGTAACAAAGGCGACTGGACTTTCGAGGATGTGACCGTCTCGTCAGGCACGGGTGACACCGGGTACGGGAGCGGTTGCACCTGCGCAGACTATGACGGCGACAGCGACGTCGACATCTACGTGACCAACCTCGGTCCGAACGTTCTGTACCGGAACAATGGTGATGGCACGTTCACCAATGTCACGGCATCGGCCGGCGTAGGTGACGCGTCGGGGGGCGCAAGCAGCGCGTTTGTCGATTACAACCGTGACGGTGCACTCGATCTGTTCATTGCCAACTACCTGCACTGGTCTAAGGATAAGGAGATCGAGTGCTTCTCCGCTTCCGGTCACCGTGACTATTGTAATCCCATGAACTACCGGTCACCGGCACGTGACACTCTCTATCGCAACAGACGCGACGGTACGTTCGAGGACGTGAGCGCCGAGGCAGGGCTGACCGCGGTGTTCGGCAACGGTCTAGGCGTAGCCTGTGCCGATTACAACCTGGACGGGCGTGTCGACATTTACGTCGCAAATGACGGAATGCCCAACCAACTATGGCTCAACAGGGGCAACAACCGCTTTGAAGACGACGCCCTCTTCTCGGGCTGCGCCGTCAACGGCAACGGCATGAGCGAGGCCGGCATGGGTGTTGCTGCCGTAGATCTCCATGACGACGGAGACTTCGACCTGTTCATGTCTCACCTCCGCGGGGAGACCAACACCCTGTATGTTAACCAGGGGGGGGTCTTCGACGATGCCACCTCCGCAATGGGCGTCGGGGCCCCGAGCCTCGGGTTCACCGGGTTTGGACTGGGTTTTGCAGACTATGACAATGACGGACGCCTGGACCTGTACGTGGCAAACGGCAGCGTAAGGCTACCTCCCGTTCAATACGACGCCCAAGATCCGTTCGCGCAGCCGAACCTGCTTTTCCGCGGCACGAGTGACGGTCGATTCGAGGAGGTTATGCCACGTGGTGGCACTTCCAAGCTGTTAGTAGCGACCAGCCGGGGTGCGGCCTTCGGTGACCTCGATAATGACGGAGACGTCGACATCGTCGTCGCCAATAAGGACGCCAAGCCGCATCTGCTCCGCAACATCGCCCCAAGGCGTGGGAACTGGGTACAGTTCCGTGTGCTCGACCGCAACGGCGGCGACGCACTCGGTGCAGTTCTCCGCGTTGAAGCGGGACACCGAAAACGCTGGTATATGGCCCAGGCGGGCTACAGCTACTGCGCAAGCAACGACCCAAGAGTACACGTGGGCTTGGGCGAGCACCAGCGCGTCGATGCGGTCAACGTTCGTTGGCCCGACGGAACGGAGGAGGCGTTCGGACACTACGAGTGCGGAAAGACTTATGAGCTTCGTCGCGGAACGGGGAAGTGAAGCCGATGGAGCACTACATCCTTGGCACCGCTGGACACATCGACCACGGCAAAACACGCTTGGTCAAGGCGCTCACGGGGACGGACACAGATAGACTCCCGGAGGAACATCGCCGCGGAATGACTATTGAGCTCGGGTTTGCCCAGCTCACCATCGATAATACCTGCTTCGGGGTCGTTGACGTGCCCGGGCATGAACGGTTCGTGCGCACTATGGTGGCTGGCGCAACGGGGATCGACGTGGCGCTTATAGTGGTAGCGGCGGATGACTCCGTGATGCCCCAGACCGTCGAGCACGTGGATATCCTCCATCTGCTAGGTGTCCGCCGCGCGGTCGTGGCGATCTCAAAGACGGACGTAGTCGATCCTGAGATCATTCAGCTCGTTGCTGACGATGTGCGGGAGCTGCTCGCGGGGTCACCGTTGCAGGATGCACCGCTTATTGGCGTGTCGGCCTCCACTGGGGCCGGCATCGACCAACTGAAGAACGCCATTCGTGACGTCGCGGAGCATGTCGCTACGGACGTCGCACCCGCACCATTCCGCATGGCAGTCGACCGGGTCTTCGCGGTAAAGGGGAGGGGAACGGTTGTCACCGGGTCCGTGCTGCTAGGAGCGGTGCGCAAGGGGGACACATTGGAAGTCTGGCCTGGAGGATACACCTGCCGCGTGCGGGACCTGCAGACCCATGGAGTAACCGGACTGACGCTCCGGCGAGGGCAGCGTGCGGCCATCAACCTCAGTGCCGTCGACCGGGCCCGTCTCCAACGCGGGTGCGAACTTGCCTCACCGGGTTACCTTGTGCCCTCACGCATGTTCGACGCACGAGTGCATGTGCTGTCGGCGGCAGAGCGCCCGCTCAAGTCAACCAGCATAGTGCGCCTCGGCATCGGAACCACGGAAGTGAAGGCGCGGGCGGTCTTGTACGAGGGCCGTTCCATCGAACCGGGCGGGTCAGCTCTTGCGCAACTGCGCGTCGGCGTGCCGATCACAACGACGTACGGGCAACGCTTTATCATCCGCAACGAGTCGGCCTCGAGAACCATAGGTGGGGGGAGGGTTTTGCGCCCCGTGGCGTGGCGAAGACTTCGCGATCACGACGTCCAAACAGCTACCCTGCAGAAGCTCGAGGTGGGCAGCGCGCAAGATCGCGTCGAGCAGGTACTACGGATGGCTGAGTTCGCCATGCCGAACGATCTTCAGATATGTGCTCGTGCCGGTGTGGAACTTGACGAGTTGCCCCGCATCATTGAGCGCTTGACCTCGGAGCGACGTTGGGTGCCTGTCGTCGGTGCAGACGTTCACGTAGTACCCGAAGCGGTGGATGATCTGAAGCGCCGCCTCACCGGTTGGCTTGGGAGGTACCACCTGAGCCATCCCGACGAGCCCGGTCGTCACTGCGATGCGGTGCTCGGATGGCTCGGACGCACGGCAGGGCAATCCGTCGCAAAGCCGTTGTTCGATCGCTTCTGCAGTGAAAACGCGGTGAAGCTGCTTGGCTCCTTCGTCTGTGTTCCGGAGTTTGCGCCGACGCTCAGCGGCGCGGACGAGAAGCTGATGGATACGATGATCAACGAAATCAGGCAGGGGGGGTTTCAGCCGCCGACCCTGCAAGAACTATCGGTCGCGCGCCAGGCGGACCGCAAGCGGTGGCAGAGGCTTGCGACCCTGGCAGTGGCGCTCGGTGAACTCGTCCAGGTCGACGCACGCTTATACCTTCATGTCGATCTGGAACGCGAGCTGCGCGCGTGCGTGGCAAGGGTGATCCAAGAGCGTGGCGGCGCCACCGTTGCCGACGTGCGCGAATCACTGCGATCCACCCGGAAGTTCGTAGTACCCTTCATGGAGTACCTCGATCGAATCGGGATCACCAGACGCATCGACGACAAGCGCGTGCTGGCCTCAAACGGTGCGCCCAGCGTCGTTGCTTCACCCATGAAGCGAGGCACAAGTCCGTAGACGGACGAGAAGGCAAATGACCCCCAAGAAGCAGCAATTGTTACGGCAACTGCCATCCGTCGCAGGTCTCCTCGAGCTCGATGAGGTAAACGAGTGGCTTGCCGGATTGCCCAGGGCAACGGTGGTTGCGTCGTTGCGGGCAGCAGTTGAGGAGCTGCGCGCACGGATCGTCTCAGGAAAGTTGTCGGGAGCCGTTGACCGGCAGGAGTTGCTCGCATTGGCGGAACAGAGACTGCATGATTCATCCATTCCGTCACTGCGGCGCGTGGTGAACGCCACCGGCATAGTCCTGCACACGGCCCTGGGAAGGGCGCCTCTAGCCGACGCCGTAATCGAGGCCATCGCCGACGCCTGCGCGGGGTACTGTAACCTCGAGTATGATATCGACGCTGGAGGCCGAGGGCAGCGAAATGCCCACGTCGTCGACGAGCTCACCCGTCTTACGGGCGCCGAAGCAGCAACCGTTGTGAACAACAACGCGGCGGCTACCATGCTGATCCTGCAAACGCTGGCAGCCGGGCGCGAAGTCGTCGTATCGCGAGGCCAACTGATCGAGATCGGGGGAAGTTTCCGCCTGCCGGACATCGTCCGCGCGGGGGGAGTCACCCTCCGCGAGGTCGGCACGACGAACCGCACCCGACTTTCAGACTACGAACGTGCTATCACCGACGCAACAGCCGCCCTCATGCACGTACACACGAGCAACTATCGCATAATCGGCTTTACCGAGTCGGTGCCGGTAGGCGCCTTGGCCACTCTTGCCCACCGCTTTGGTCTTATCGCGGTCGACGACCAGGGCAGCGGGGCGCTTGTTGAGGTTGAGCACCTCGGGTTGCCCCCGGAACCGTGCGTGCGTCACTCCATCGAATGCGGGGTCGATCTCGTGTGTTTCTCCGGCGACAAGCTGCTCGGAGGTCCGCAGTGCGGTATAATCGTGGGCCGATGTGAGCTGATAGAGCGCCTGAACTCCAACCCCCTAATGCGCACTTATCGAGTTGACAAGCTGACCCTCCTTGCCCTTGAGGCGACGTTGCGCTGTTACCGGGATCCGGATTCCGGAACCAAAGAGGTGCCCGCACTTGCCATGTTGACGGCATCAACTGACGAGCTGGCCGATCGGGCGGGCGCATTGTGTGATCGCCTCACCGCA
>JBHHXS010000233.1:0-5849 GCA_046757145.1 Phycisphaerae bacterium
GTTTCGCGGCCGTGGCCGACATGCTCGTAGAGCAGCGTGACGCCGCCGTCGTAGTCACCTGCGGACCGGGAGAGGAACCGATCGCGCGGGCCATCGGCGCTGCCATGCGCAGAAACGGGCTGGTGCTCACCGATCCAGCGCTGACTTTGGGAGAGCTCAAATCGTTGATCAAACGTTGCGACCTGCTGATCTGCAACGATGCGGGCCCGCGACACTTCGCCAAGGCCTTTGGTGTTCCTGTGGTTACGGTGTTCGGCCCAACGCATCCGCGGTGGACAGCGACGGACTACCCCGCTGAACGCATTGTGCGCGTCGATGTGGAATGCGGGCCATGTCAAAAACGAGTCTGCCCGCTGGGCCACCTGAAGTGCATGACTTTGGTGTCGGCCGAAATGGTATTTGAGGCCGCTGATGAACTACTTTAATACCTTAATCTTTTATCGCGGTCATGGCGGAGGCCCGCGGACATGGCACAGACAAGAGGCCTCGGTGCGGCGTAACGGCCGGGTCGCCCCAGGCGCGCTGCCGCTGCTGGATCAACCTTCGATCAGCGCCCGGCCGGCGGCACTCACGTCGCAATCAGAGAGGTGCGATCCACGACCCGTACCGCGGCGACTTCCATGACTGAGTGTCTGGCGAACGCACAGACGCGGCGCACCGCTCGGCTGAACGACCTGGCGGTCGCAGCGGGGTACGAGGACATCCTTCGGCTCAACGGGTTGACTTCGCTCGATGCGATGTTCGCGGTAGCCGAGGGCGAGTTGCTGAGCAAGCCGGGCCTGAGCTCGTGGCGCGAGCGCGTTCGCCTTACGCTCGCCGTCACCGACGCGTCCGAAGCGGGACGCCTTGCCGGCGACGCGGCCCCGCCGTCGGCTATGGTGACCTACCTCAAGCGCTATCGGAGTCCACCTCGGGAAGCCGTGCGTGGTGTGCGAAGATCGGGCACGGGCGCCGCAAGCGTGGCGGGCGTGGAATGGGAATGGCTCCACCGCCTGCGTGCAGACGGAATCCCCTGCCCCAAGCCTATCGCACTCGGCGAGGAGGTGACAGCGTCGCGCGAGCGGCGAAGCGCCTTGTTGCTCGAGGCAGTTCCGGGGGCATCGCTGGAGCGCTGGATGACCGACCGGGACGTGGCGGACCGGGCGACGGTACTGCGTCTTATCGGCCCTACGGCAGCGCTGATCGCCCGCCTGCACCGCAGCGGGTATGTCCATCGCGACCTGTATCTGTCGCATCTTTTTTTCGACCCGTGCGCGGGGAGCAGTGGATCACTGCACCTGATCGACGCAGCACGAGTGCTTCGGCCACCGCGAGGCGGCGCCCGTTGGATCGTGAAGGATCTCGCATCCCTCAACTTCTCAACTCCGTGGCGTCTGGTATCCGGGACGGATCGCATACGGTGGTTGAAGAGCTACCTGCTCGTGCCTAAGCTTGATGCCGCGACCCGACGGCTTGTCTATCGAGTTATTGGGAAGACCGCCCGCATCGCGGGGCATGAACGCCGCAGACGTGCGCGGCTGCGGTCAGGGAGTGAGCGCTAGGTGAAAGTCGCCCTGGTGGCAGAATGGCTGGATCCATGGCGTGGGGGAGCTGAAACTTCCACGCTGCTGTTCATCCATCATCTCACCCAAGGGGGCGTCGACCTGCATGTTTTCACTCGTTCGCGTCCCTCGCCCACTCCGAACATGCACGTGCATACTATCAGCGGCGCGTCGATGTCGCGCACACGTCGCAGCACGACGTTCGCCTATCGGGTGGAGGCGTTGCTGCGCGCTGATTCGTTCGACGTTATCCACGCCGTCTCCCCGTGTCGTCTCGCAGACATCTATCAACCGCGGAGCGGCACCGTTGCGGAGACCATCGAGCGCAACCTCGCGACGCGGCGTGCGGGTGCCGCCCGTTCAATCAAGCGGTATGCCAATCGCTTCAACTTCAAACAGCGCTACATGCTCGCGTTCGAGCGACAGATCCTCAGCGATCGCGAGAGGCCGGTGGTGATCGCAATCTCGGACTACGTCGTCCGCCAGCTCAAGCATCATTACCGACTTTCGGACGGGCGGATCCGCAAGATCTACAACGCTGTTAATCCGGACCAGGTCGGCGAGGCAGAGCGTTCCCGCAACCGTGCGATGATCCGGGCGGAGTTCGGCATCTCACGCGACGAACTGCTTGTGCTGCTGGTTGCGCACAACTTCCGCCTGAAGGGGGTCGCCCGTTGGATGGAGGCGCTGTCACAGATGGTCAGGCAGGGTGGCTGCAATGTACGATCCATCGTCGTCGGCAGGGGTGAGTCGCGGCACTGGCATGATCTCTGCGCCCGGCTCGGGATCGCGGACCATCTCGCGCTGGCCGGGCCAAGCGACCGCGTGCCGGCGTTCTACCATGCGTGCGATGTGCTGGTTCATCCGACCTACTACGACCCGTGCAGCCGGGTGGTGCTGGAAGGGATGGTCAGGGGAGTGCCTTGTATCACGACTCGCTGGGACGGGGCAAGCGAGATGATAGAGGACGGAGTGAACGGATACGTTCTTGCCGATCCGGACGATGCCGCGGCGTTGGCCGACCGCATCGAGCTACTTCGGGACGTGGGTGTGCGCAGGAGGATGGGTGAAGCAGCCAAAGCGGTCTCCGATCATGCAAGCATGGACAAGCACGTCGATGCCGTCATGCAACTGTACAGGGAGATGTCGGCGGTGCCGACGTTGGGTTGAATCAGACGTTGCCGGCTTCACTCAGGACGCTGAAGCGAAGGCCGTCGTGGGCCAAAACCATGCCCTCGGGCAGCGACCCGTTCGTGTCGCGGTGGCCCAACTCGTGGGTTATGTGCGTGAAGTAGGTCCGTCGGGCGTTGATGCTCTTGGCCGCTTCAATCGCCTGCTCCAGGTTGAAATGTGCGGGGTGCGGCGTTCGTCGTAGGGCGTCAAGCACGAGAACATCCAGGTCCTGCAGCAGGGCTGCCGATGCGCTTGGTATGAAACTGCAATCCGTACAGTAGGCAAACCGTCCAAACCTGAACCCCAGAACGGGAAGCGTTCCGTGAATAAGAGGAATGGGGACGATGGTCTGGCCCCCGACGGAGAAAGGTTGGGCGTCAATGGTTTTCAAAACCAGGTTGGGCCTGCTGTGAGGAGAATGCGGGTCCGGCTCGAAGGCGTAGCTGAACATGCGTTTCAAGGAGGCTACCGTTCGCTCGTTCGCGTAGCACGGTACCGCACCCTGCGTTAGCCAGTTGTATCTTCGCAGATCGTCGAGCCCGACCACGTGATCCGCGTGATGGTGCGTGAAGAGCACCGCGTCCAGGTGGTCGATACCATTGCTGACGCACTGCAGACGAAGCTCGGGGGAGGTGTCCACCAGGATCTGCTGTCTGCCCATGCGGACCCAGATGCTCGGCCTGGTTCGGCGGTCGTGCGGATCGCTTGATGTGCAGACGGCACAGCGACACCCGATCATGGGGACGCCGTGCGAAGTACCACTACCCAGAATCGTAACCTCTATAGGCGTCTGGTCGTCGATCATGATCGTTCTGACGGGCACAGGATCCGCACTTGCCAAGGTGCCAGCTCAAGCGGTGCCCGGGCACTTGGTATCGGTGATCCCGAGAGCACGTCGATGGTATCCCCCAACGCCCGCGCGTTGCGCAGGCGCACCATTCGCGTCCGATTGGATAGATTGGCCAGGGCGACACACCGGCCCTTCGGCACTTTTCCGGTGGCTACAAAGATATCAGCAGCGAGACGTTCGTCCATCTCGTGAACGGTTACGCGTGGCGGTTGAGTTGATTGTCGGTCCAACTGCTGCTGGAGGTCCAGCAACAGTGAGGCAAGATCGCCCATGGTGTCTCTGTGCAGCTCCAGCACTATCGAGTACTGCTGGGATACCTCAGCCCGGGTCATGCCCGATCCGACGACGTCGTACCGCACCTGTTGCCCATAAAGCACCTGCCAGACCCCCTCTATCCACGCTGCCCATGCGTTCTCTTCGTGTGGATCAACGGCGTCTGATCCTACCATAACAGCGACACGTGGTCCGTCCCACAGCGTGGGCAGGTGCGACCCCAGGCGAAGCAGGTCAAGCCCCGTGTGGGCAAACACTTCAATCATTCGGGGATGCGCAAGAACGCTCGAATAAGGGCTGGCCGATCCGTCGCGCAGATCCCTCCATCCCGGCAGCAGACCGATGGATTGACCGCCGATAGCGTCAACCCACATTGCGGCAGCGATGGCTTCGGGGCGACTCGCCTCCGCGTGTGGAGCGTGCGGCGGGGTCCAGCCGACCGTTGTGTACCGTACTTGGCGCAGCGTCCCCCTGACCAGTGCCCGGCGCGCCAGGGACGACGCCCACCGTTCCCCGCGTGGCGGATCTACGACGGCTATAACGCTTCCCAAGCGCCCGTCGGACGATGGCACGTGTTGGACAAGAGTTCGCAGGCTCACAGGGCGTACAATCAAGACGTCGCCGGTCGACGGCTCTGCCGAACCGGCGCCGGTCGCCGAGCGCGCGCCCGGCCATCCTAACAGCACAGGCTCGGCCAGCACGACAATCGGTGCCATCCCTAACGCTGCGACGCGTGCCTTGCGCAGCTCGATGACGTCAGCGGCACCCAGCTCACCGGCAAGCCTTGGATAAACCCGGAACCCCAGCGCAGCCTCAAGGTCAAGGTCGCCCAACGTAGGGTGGGCGCGCGTGGTGGTAGCCCGATCAACAAATCCAAACAGCGCGGGGGCAAAGGATTCGCCGCGCAGTTGTTCGCTGGTTACTCGAAGCCTGTGCGGACGGAATCGGGGATCACTGCGGGATGCGATGACGCGGGCGAGTGCATCATCGGCCCACGCGAGCATGTCGTTCACCGAGCTGTCGGAGATTGCCCCGTTGCCACGCTGCCGCAGGTGGACTTCACGTCGCAGTGCTGAGCACGTCTTGATCAAAACCGCTAGGGTGGCTCGTGCGTAAGGACGGTCGAACCACCCGAAGTGCAGCCCATCAAGTAAGTCGTGCTTATCCGTCAATGCCTCTACGCGATCAGTGAGGTGCATTACGCGGGCATGCAGGTCGGCGGTGTCGAGCTGCGCCGACGCTGTGCCGCACACAAACATCCAGCACACGCAGAGGTACCAGATCGCCGCCCATGAACCGGCCATGCCGATACCCTGCCCAGCGTGTGTTTGGCGTGGTTCGGAGAATCGTGCCCCCATCGCCCCGGTGCCGTCTGCGAAAGATACTGGACTTACATCGACAGCCCGAACGGTTGAAGCCGCCTGGGACCGAGCTTCAGTCACTTTCCCCGTCTCCGTCGTTGGATTTCGCGCGCAGGTTCGGCCGATTGTGTGCCGAGAATGCAGTCAAAGGGACAGGCAGTCTAGCCTTGAGGCCTATCAGACGCTGCCTGGAGAAGTGCTCAGGATTCTCCCGCAAGCGCGCCCGTGACCGATCGGTGAAGAATGCCTCCGGCGGTGGCAGGTCGCTGTCGGGGTCGTCATAGAACTTGAGGGCTTCAGTCAGGTACTGCCCCACCTCCATCCACAGTTGACGCGCCCGTGTCTTATCTGTCTCCCGGCCAGCCTCCTCGGAACGCATCCCGAACAGCGTGAGCCAGTGGGCGACGTCAATGATGCGCGACGGTGCGGCGGTAGGGTTGATCTGCGGGACAGCTTCGCCTTGGTCCGATGCAGTCCCGGCGGGTACTTCAAAGGCGAAGGATAAGGATGAAGAGCACCTACCGCAGGTAGTGTCGATCGTTACGTGCGACGATGCCGCCTCGTGCTCAACGGGACGTATCTGGGAGATTTGAAGAGGCCCCTCCCTGCACGCCGTACAGCGAGTGACCCTCAGGTAGAGCCGTGCCTCCG
>JBHHXS010000234.1:0-5815 GCA_046757145.1 Phycisphaerae bacterium
AGAAGCGATCGGTGCGCGTGTATACCAGGCCGTCCGGGTTCACCACCGGTACGATCCAGACTTCCGCGTAGTTGATCAGTCGCGTGACGTCGCCCTTGCGAAGGTAATTGTCGACGAGGTAGCGCGCGAAAAACAACGGAACTTCAACGCTGATCCATTCCCGAGCGTGGTGACACCCGAGGACTACAATGCCCGGCTCACTGGAATCGACGGTAGAGGCGTCGTCGCTTATCCGCAACGCGTGTATGGGGCGGCCTTCAACACTATAACCGATCACCTCCAGGGCGGCGATGTCCGGATGGTTCATAGCGATGGTCCGGATCTCCTCGGTAGCAGCATCGACATCGTGATAGTCCGCGAAGGTCGCACTCAAGCCACGCACCAAGCTCTTGTGGTATTCGCGATACGCGGCGTAGACGTCGTCGTAGACCACTTCGAAGGTTGCGCCTCGGGCTGTCAGTTCGTGGAGAGCGCTATCTGAGAATCGCACGTAAAGATGATTCTCGTCGGCACCGAAGTCGTCGCCCCCTAGCAACCATACCTCTTGCAGGGACATTTGAGCGCGGTCCATCTTGACGAGTTTCCGCAGCCTGCCTCTCGCACCGGCGCCCTCGGTTGACTCAGGCGCTGCGAAGACGAGGCATACGACGATTACGATTGGATGGGAATAGGCAAAGGTGCGATGAGGGCGAAGGATCGTCGCTGCGAAAGCCCTCGCGCCGGCGCCGTTGAGCACGTAGTTCATTCTACTCGCTCAGACGGCGAATGCTGGCGCCAACCGCGGAGAGCTTCTCTTCGATTCGCTCGTAACCGCGATCGATGTGGTACACGCGATGGACGCGCGTGACCCCTTTGGCGACAAGCCCCGCGATTATCAACGCCGCCGAAGCCCGAAGGTCCGATGCCATTACCTGCGCGCCGACGAGGCGTTTGACGCCCTCGACTATTACGGTCGGTCCCTCCTTCCGCAGGTGCGCCCCCATCCGGTTCAGCTCTGCCACGTGAAGGTATCGATCGGGAAAGACCTTCTCGGTCACCGCACTGTTGCCGTCCGCGAGACATAACAGCGCCATCACCTGTGCCTGCAGGTCGGTCGGGAAGCCCGGATAAGGTTGAGTTGTGACGTCGACCGGCTCAAGCCGCCGCGAGGACGAGACTGCTACGCCTTTCTCTGCTCTGTCTATTATAACCCCAATGCGGCGCAGGCGATCCACGACGGCTCCAAGATGATCGATTCTCGCTCCACGCAGTTCAAGGTCGCCGTTGGTGACGGCAGCGGCGATCATGAAGGTCCCCGCCTCGATCCGATCAGGGATGATGCGGTGCTCGACACCGTTGAGGGCATCGACCCCCTCTATAGCAAGCTGCGGTGTTCCCTGCCCGGTGATCCGCGCTCCACAAGCGTTAAGGAAATTGGCCAGATCGACGATTTCCGGCTCGCATGCAGCGGATTCTATGACCGTTCGCCCCTCCGCGAGCGTTGCCGCCATCATGACGTTGGCTGTGCCGGTGACCGACGCTCCGAAGCGTCCGCCCAGGAAGATGTCGGCTGCCTTGAGCTTCTTGGCCTGCAGCACGACATCCCCGTTGATCAGGTCAGTTTCGGCACCAAGTGCCGTAAGCCCTTGAATGTGCAGGTCGATAGGGCGGTCGCCTATGGCGCACCCGCCGGGCATGGACACCTGCGCCCGCCGCCGTTTGGCAAGCAGTGGTCCCATTACGCAGACGCTGGCCCGCATTTTGCTGACGAGCTCGTACTCGGCGTGGGAGTTCATCTCGTCCACGACGCGAAGGTGCAGTGCACCGGACTCATCGCGCTCCGATCGGAGTCCGAGACGGTTGAGGAGCAACTGCATCTGGCGAACGTCCGCCAGGTTGGGAACGTTGTGCAGCACGGTTTCGCCCTCAACCAGCAGCGAGGCAGCCATTATCGGAAGTGCAGCGTTCTTCGACCCGCCGATATCAATCGCACCCTTCAACCGCGATCCGCCCACCAGCTCAAACACGTCCATGATTCACCCCTTCCTCCGCTACATCAAAGAACCGAGGCACCCCCGCGGGTGAGCGGACGGCGGAATGCCGTCACGCATTCGACCTCCGCCCTCCAAAACGCGACGACACCGAAGCTCAGGGACGTCGGAAGACCAAGACCCGCTCACGGCCAACGACCCGATCCTTTCGTGTCTCCCGATGAACAAGTAGACCCGGTGTGGTCATCGTCTCGACTGCAGCGCTCGCTTGGCCCTCGCCCACCTCGACCACGACTACACCGCTGCTGGTCAGAATCGACGGCGCGTGCGCGGCTAATTCTCTATACAGCGACAGCCCGTCCGCGTCATCAGTGAGAGCCCCCATAGGCTCATGGCCCCGAACGGATGCATCGAGCGTGCTGACCTCTTCTCGGGGAACGTAGGGCGGGTTGCACACCACCAGGTTGAAGCCTCCCGCGGGGATGATATCCGGCGGGAGTGTCAGGCCTGTTGCCTCCACCGTTGTGAACCGCTCCAATACGCCGTGGCGCTCGGCATTGCGTTTAGCTACTTCGAGAGCAGCGTTAGATACGTCGGTGGCGACGGCAGTGGCATCCGCGAGCTGAGCAAGCAGCGCGATGGCAATGCACCCGCTGCCGGTGCCGACGTCGAGCAGGCGTGGACGGGTCAACTGCTCCTCGGTGCAGTGGTCGAGGGCAGCCTCCACAAGCGTTTCAGTTTCGGGGCGCGGGATAAGCACGTCCGGCGTCACCGAGAACGCCAACGAGAAGAACTCTTTCTCACCGACGACGTACGCAATAGGCTCGTTGGCAGCAGCTCGACGCACCCAACCGCGGAACAGGTCGAGTTGCGGGCGGTGAAGGGTCTCCTCGAATCGTGTGTACAGGTCGATGCGGCGGCACTCGGCGGCGTGGGCTAGCAGCACCTCAGTAGCCAGCCTCGCGTCTTCGATCCCCTGGCGACCGAGGTAGTCAGCTGTCCAGCGCAGAAGGCGCCCGATCGTCCATTCGGTCTCAGCGGCGGATCCCTCAGACTGCATCAATGGTCGAGTATACATACGCCACAGGCGGGCGCGAAGCAGACCGTGCCCGAGAACCTCGCCCACATACACTGTTGCCCGACGTAAGCCGCTCAGCCGTCCCGGGCATCACCTAGGATACCCCCGTCCATGCCGAACATCCCGGGGGGCTATCTCATGTTGTTCAGCCCCGGTCAGCACGTCCGTCCGCGCGGGGCGGACCCGACCGTCGCCGGATGCGTCGGCCCATGACGTCGTTCCGGTACATCAGCTACACGCAGATCTGGTCCGAGTTCGTTGCGTGTTTACCGCAACGGCCGCTCGGCGTAGTGCTGGATGAAGTCAGAGTTGGAGGGGAACCGCTCCAGAGACTGCAGCAGCAGTTCCATGGCCCGTGAGGGGTCTTTGCCGCTTAGCGTCCTTCGAATCTTGTGGGCGACCTCGAGCGCCTCGGGCGTTAGCAGGCGCTCCTCCTTGCGCGTGCCGGAGAGATTGAGATCGATTGCCGGCCAGAGACGCTTGTTGGCCATCTCTCGTGACAGCATGATCTCCATGTTTCCGGTACCCTTGAACTCGTTGAAGATCACCTCATCCATGCGGCTTCCCGTTTCGATGAGGGCCGAGGCCACGATTGTAAGCGACCCGCCCTCCTCGACGTTCCTTGCCGCTCCGAAGATTCCCTTGGGCTCATTCAGAGCAGCGGCGTCAAGCCCGCCGGACATGATGCGTCTGGACCCTTTGATCGTGGTGTTGAACGCCCGCCCGAGTCGTGTCAGAGAATCAAGCAGTATGACAACGTCCTGTCCACCCTCGACAAGCCGCTTCGCCTTCTCGATGACGACACGGGTAAGGCGTATATGCGAGTCTGCGGCCTTGTCGTTACTGCTTGCCGCCACCTCACCCCGCACCTTGCGACGCATGTCTGTCACTTCCTCGGGGCGTTCATCGACAAGTAGTACGATGAGATGCGCATCAGGATGATTCGTAGCGATGCCGTCGGCCATCTGCTGCAGCAGAATGGTCTTGCCTGTTCTGGGCGGTGCGACGATCAGGCCGCGCTGCCCGAACCCGATCGGCGTCATAAGATCCACTATACGCATTGAAAGTGACCCGCTGGAAGTCTCGAACTGCAAGTGCCTGCCGGGGTCGACAGCGGTAAGGTCCTCAAAGGGTCTGCTGTCAAGGTGGTGCTCGGGAGATCTCCCGTTGATCGACTCCACGTGGGCCAGCTCGCGAGCTCGCCCGCGTGCGCTCCTGGAGCCGGGCTTCGCCCTGCCGACGACCATCTCCCCGCCTCGCAGGCCCATGGTGCGGCGGAGGACAGCGGGCACGACGATGTCGCCCGGTCGTACCTGGTAGCCGACGTCCGGGTTGCGCAGGTGTCCACCCGACTCGCCGCTCGCCTCGAATACGCCTGAGACTACGTCTTCGGTCTTTGCAGGAGGATCGTTCACGAAATGACATCCTGGATAGAGCACAGGTGGGGCCGTTCGTCCGTCCCCCGCGAAGCGGTGGTCATATCACGTAACCTTATGTGTTTACAGTAACTTACGCTAGCCCGCGAGGCGGTTCCGCCCGGCGCTTTGCAGCACCGGTGTGAGCAGCGAAGACAGGGGACCCGCGGCACTTACCATGTGGTAGTATACACTCACGCGCCGGCCTGGGAAGCCCAAAGTTTTTGCCGCGATCTTCAAATAATGCCTTGACATGACGCCGGAGATGTGGGAACTTCCGCGGTTGAGCGGGCAGTGTTGCAGCTAGACGGCGCTGTCGCGGGCAAAATGGGTGCGGTCTCCATGGGCGGTGTTTTTGCCCCGAAGCCAGAAAGATCCTAATGGTACCCGCCCTTTATTCCCGATAAGTGCCAACAAGTATTTGCTCGCAGGCGCGGAGCGAGGCACGGCACCAGCGAGGGAGCGGACCCTTCGACGGCGGGCCGAGGCTTGTTTGGATCGGAGTCGGCACGGCACAAACCCAACTGTAACGCGGGGTGTTGAGCGCGGACATCCGCTGGTGCGTGCAGCTGCTGTAGACTATTTCCCGTTCGGCAGGTGGTGCGGCTTAGGTTCACATATTTGCTTGGCCTGTTCCCACGAGTCTGACTCCGTTGGCGCGGGATCATGGATGGGCGTCGTGGGAGCGAGAAAGAGCTAAGCTTGGATTAAGGACAGCGTTTGCAAATGGGGGCGCGAGGGTGTGCCCGCGCTCGTCAAAGGGAATCGAAGGTCGGATCGTTATCCGGCGAGGTGGGTTTGCGTGATCTTGACTCGAGAAGGCGTGTGAGCGTCTTCTTGGTGGGCAGGGGCGCAAGCTGTTTTCAAGGAGTTCTAATCGATGGGCAAAATGCTGAAGAAGTGCTGCATGTTGGCGTTGACGGGTGGGATGGTTTTCGGATTCCTCGGAGGTGGCTGCCTCGATTTCGGTGGCGGCCTGAAGCTTGTAGGCCGAGGCTTCACTCAGGGCGCCGGTTGGAGTCTTGGTAACGGCTTGACGAATGAGTTCGTCACGCGCCCGATTACTCGGCAGCAGGAAGGAATCAACAACTTCTGGGCGGCTGATGCGACCTTCCATGAGGGTGAGAACCACCCCAACCCCCACCCGGCCGACTAAGATAACAGGTGGGATGGGTTAAATAGCCGCTCGATCTCTCCCGGGAGTGTTGGCTGCGCAGCAATGCTGTTGCGGCTGTCCGGTTGGGAAACGTGGTTGGCGGTAATAACGAAGGGCTGCCCCTGGGATTAAGGCCTAGGGGGAGCCCTCTTCGTTTGCGCCGTCTGTTTGAGACGGGATAGTCCAGCAGCATGGT